>RFIR01000401.1 GCA_003695135.1 Alphaproteobacteria bacterium
ACCATCTGCGCGGGATAGTTCCAGGGGATGATGTGGCCGGTCACGCCATGCGGCTCGCGGATCACCTGCACCTGATAGCCATTGAGGAACGGGATGGTCTGGCCGTGCAGCTTGTCGGCCGCCCCGCCGTAATACTCGAAATAGCGGGCGGTGCAGGTGATGTCGGTGCGCGCCTGGGTCAAAGGCTTGCCGGTGTCGCGCGCCTCCAGCCGCGCCAGCGCCTCGTGCTCGGCCGCGACCGCCTCTCCGAGCTTGGACAGCAGGCGTCCGCGCTCGGTGGCGGTCAGCTTGCCCCACACGCCGGTGTCGAAGGCCGTGCGCGCGGCCGCCACCGCGGCGTCGACCTCTTCCGCCCCGCCACGGGCGATTTCATCGAACGCCTTGCCGTCGGAGGGGCAGAGCACGGGCAGCGTGGCGCCCGAGGCTGCCGGCTGCCAGCGGCCGCCGATCAGGCAGCTTGCCGCGCCGG
The DNA here is from genome assembly GCA_003695135.1 of Alphaproteobacteria bacterium. Lineage (GTDB taxonomy): Bacteria > Pseudomonadota > Alphaproteobacteria > Rhodobacterales > Rhodobacteraceae > J013. Next base: position 470 of record RFIR01000401.1, read on the forward strand.
AGATGGTCTGGGCGATGTTCATGGCGCGATCCCCCCTCTGCTTGACACCGCCCATACTGGACCGGCCGCCGCCGCAGTCAATGGCGCAAAACCGCCGGGGAGGGGATGGTGGAAAACACCGCCCGCCGAACCGGGCCGTTCCGTCATTGCCACAACACGCCCGACCATATCTGGCCGATTTGTGTGCGTATAGGATAGTCAGTAGGGAGACCGCTGAAACGATCCGGGTTGCGGTTATCATGACCGTGCGCGAAATAGTTTAAAGAGACCCCTGCGAAACTCCGGCACGACGGGGCATCCCAGGCGAGACGTGTTTTCTGCCAATGTGTACTGCGTTCATAAATTAATTAGAAAATAATTCCCCAATCAATATTTACTAAATAGGTGAAAATCAGGAACAAACTTCGCCGGCGCCGCATTTCGCGGCGCCCGATCGCAACGCCCGGGTCTGGCAGGCAGGGTTTTGTTGCGGTTTCTTGAAATTGTCTATGCGCGCGCAGGCCTGAACCCACGAAAACCTTGTGCAACAGGGATGCCTCTTCCAGTCAGAGTTGGATTGCGCTTTTCATTGCGACAATCGCCCATAGCGTACGGCAGCGGCCACTTCACCCCGACGCCAGCGCCACCGCCTCGGCGCAGCTCATGGGGCGGGCGATGGAGGCAAGATCGGCCAGCGCCGCCTCATGCGCCGCGTCGGAGAACGCCGCGCAGCCATCCGTGAGCAGGATGGTGCGGAAATCGCGTACATGCGCGGCGCGCAGGGTGGAGGCGACGCCGCCATTGGTGACGATGCCGCAGATCATCAGCGTCTCGATGCCGGCCTTGCGCAGCACCCATTCCATGCGCGTCATGTAGAAGGCGGAATAGGCGATCTTCTCCACCGTCAGATCGGCGGGTTGCAGTTCCTCGACCAGCGCATGGCCCCAGCTGCCGGGGGCGAAGTCGCCCCTGCCCAGAAACGGGCGCAGGGCCTTCAGATGCGGCGAGATGAAGGGCTCGCCGCCCTTGCCCGGCACCAGGGTGAACTGGGTCGAGACCACCCAGCCGCCGGCGGCGCGCATCGCCCCGGCCACCGGAGCGACCCGGCCGGGCAGGGCGGCGATGGCCTCAGCCGTCTGCCCGGCGCGGCCATAGGCGCCTTGCGCGTGCAGGAAATCGTTCTGCAGATCGACGATCAGCAGCCCGGTGCGGGCAGGGTCGATTTCCACGCTCATCCTTGCGACCTCTCGATGATCAGGTTGCCGAAGCGGTCGACCCGGGCGGACAGGCCGGGATCGACGAAGCAGGTGGCGTCGGGCTGTTCCATGAGGGCCGGGCCGTCGATCCGTTCGCCGGCGGCGAGGGCGAGCCGGTCGTAGACGCCCGCCTCCAGCCACTGCCCGTTGCAGTAGACCTGCCTGGTGGCGGTGCGGCAGTCGGCGGCCGGCCGGCCGTCCCGGGGCGCGAGCAGCCCCATGTCGAAGGCCGGTCTGCGGCCGATGGCGGCGACACGGTAATTCATCACCCGCATCGGGATGCCTTCCAAGAGCCGTCCATAGGCCTCGCGATAGGCGGCCTCGAACGCCTCGCGGATGGCTGCCGCACTCAGCCCTCCGGCGCCGATCTCAACCGGCACCCGCACGGTGTGGGTCTGGCCGAGATAGAGCATGTCGAACTCGAAAAGCCGGTCCTTTCCAACGAAATCGACGCCGGCGCGATCCAGCTCCGCGGCAAGGGTCTCGGCCACCGCCTGCATCTCGCGGCCCAGCGCGCCCGGATCGAGTTCCCCCAGCAGCCGGTTGACGGTCTGGACGCGGTCGAGCCGCATGTCGGCCACCACGCAGCCCAGCGCCGAGGTGACACCGGGATAGCGCGGCACGATGGCCGAGCCGAGCCCGACCTCGCGGATCAGCGCGCCGGTATGCAGCGCCCCGCCGCCGCCGAAGGGCATGGCGGCGAACTTCGCCGGGTCGTGCCCGCGCTCGATGGAGACCAGCCGGATCGCCCCGGCCATGCGCGCATTGGCGACCTTGAGGATCGCCTCGGCGGCGTCCTCCGGCGCCAGCCCCAGCGGCGCGCCGATCCGCTCGGCAATCGCGCGGCGCGCCGCCTCGATGTCGAGCCGGGCGAGCTTGCCGCCGATGGG
>RFIR01000402.1 GCA_003695135.1 Alphaproteobacteria bacterium
AGCTATCACCTGCCCTGGGTGCATCCGGGGCTGAACGCCTATTCGCGGCTGGAGGATCACTACCACATCGAGCATCCGGGCGCTTTTTCGGGTCAGGGCACGCGGGTCTACAACCCCGATCTGGGCGCCATCGCCCTGCCCGACTTTCCCGGGCTGTCGGAGAAATGGGACCGCGGCGCGGAGTATGTCGCGCTCTATCCCAACATTCTGTTCGGCGTGCATCGCGACCATGTCTTCGCGATCCTGCTCGAGCCCGCCGGCCAGGGCCGCACGCGCGAGCGGGTGGAAATCTACTACACCACCGCCGAGGCGGCGGAGAGCGAACGCTTTGCCCCGACGCGGACCCGCAATGCCGAGATGTGGCGCGAGGTGTTCGTGGAGGATGTCGGCGTGGTCGAGGGCATGCAGCGCGGCCGCAACGCGCCGCTCTTCGATGGCGGGCGGTTCTCGGCGGTGATGGACAGCCCCACCCATCTGTTCCATGACTGGGTCGCACGACGTCTCGCCGCATGAACGCGCCGCGCATCTGGCGCGGATCGACGCCGAGCTGCGCGAGGCGGGGCCGGACGGCACGGCGCAGCGGCGCGCGCAGCTGCATCTGGAGGCGGCCGGTCTGATGACCACGCCCGCGGCACGGCGGTTCCAGCTCACCCACGCCTGGATCTGGGCGCTCAGCGCCGGCGACTGGACGCTGGCGGACCGCATCGAGGCGGAGCTGCGCGCACTGGGCGGGCTGTGAGGCCATCGCGCCCTGCCGCTGCGGATGGCACGAGCGGGGTTGCGCAGGGCGTACCGCACACGCGATGGGCGCGATTGCCCGCCCGGTCCGGCGTCATCGGGCCGCGAGCGGTTCAATTCCCTGCCAGCCGGGGCAAATTCCCTGTTTCCTCGCCGCACCGAGCCCGCTAAAGATATGGGCACATCTGAATACGGCCGCGGATCCGATGACAGCCAAATCGCGGCCGCAAGGGGAGAAAACAATGGATCGTCGTTCCTTTCTGAAAGTTTCGGCCGCAGGCTCCACCGCCGCGGCAGCCACCGCGCTGGCCGCGCCCGCGATCGCGCAGGGCACGCGCAAGCTGACCATGGTCACCAGCTGGGGCCGCGGTCTGGCCGGCGTCTTCGACGCGGCGCAGTATGCTGCCGATGCCATCAACGCGATGTCGGGCGGCTCGCTCGAGGTCGAGATCAAGGCCGCCGGTGAGCTGGTCGGCGCGTTCGAGGTGTTCGACGCGGTGTCCTCGGGTCAGGCCGACATGTACCACGCGGCCGACTACTACTTCATCAGCCAGCATCCCGCCTTCGCCTTCTTTACCGGCATTCCCTTCGGCATGACCGCCACCGAATTCAACAACTGGTACTACCATGGCGGCGGCATGAAGCATCACCACGATCTGGGTGAGATCTTCAACCTCAAACCCTTTGCTGCGGGCGATACCGGCACCCAGGCCGGCGGCTGGTTCAAGAAGGAGATCAACGGGCCGGAGGATTTCAAGGGGCTGAAGTTCCGCATGCCGGGGCTCGGCGGCAAGGCGCTTGGCTATCTGGGCGCCAGCGTGCAGAACATCCCCGGCTCGGAAGTGTATCAGGCGCTGTCTTCGGGCGCCATCGACGGCACCGAGTGGATCGGCCCCTGGGCGGACGAGAAGGCCGGTTTCCAGGAGATCACCAAGATCTACTACACCGCCGGATTCCACGAGCCCTCCGCCGCGCTGACGCTCGCAACCAATCTGGAGACCTTCAACTCGCTGACCGAGCAGCAGCAGAAGATCATCGAACACGCAGCCGCCTCGGCCAATGTCTGGAACCTCAGCCAGTATCTCTACAACAACGGTGCCGCGCTGGAACGTCTGAAGGCCGGCGGCGTGACGGTTCTCGAATTCCCCGACAGCGTCTGGGATGCCTTCGGCGAGGCCTCCAAGAAGGTCTATGACGAGTTCATGGGCGACGACATCTTCAAGACCATCTATGACGATTACGTGGCGTCGATGAAGGCATCCTCGGGCTGGCTGACCCAGTCGATCTCGGCCTATCGCAGGCAGCGCGACCGGGTGCTGGGCGGCTGATCCTGCCTTCCGCCATCATCCGGACCCGCCGGTGCGTTTCCGCCGGCGGGTCCGTCCTGAAACCACCTCTTGATCCGGCCGACAGCGCGGGGGAGGCGGCATGATCGACACGATTTCATGGCTCGTCTCCGAGCTGTTCCACGGCTACGTCAATATCTTCATCGCGCTGTCCGATCCCGGCGCCTGGCTGTCCTGGGTCGTGCCGTCGCTGAACGGGACCGATCTGACGCCCGATCAGAAGCAGGCGCTGGCCCGATTCGTCTTCTATGGCGGATCGACCGAGTTCCTGTTCACGGTCTTCGACCTGTTTCTGACCATCACCATCATCGGCATCTTCGCCCGCCGCTTCCTGTGGTCGGTGGTGATCGTGCTGGAATTCCTCGCCAACTGGACCGGGCGCATCTTCGCCTGGGCGGGGCTGGTCATGGTCATCCAGCAGCTGATGATCGTGTTCCTGCAGCGCATCTTCGCCAAGTCGGAGTTCTCACTCTCGCCCTTCGGCATCGCGATCACCCACGACATCAGCTGGTGGGCCGAGGGGCTGAAATTCTACAACGCGCTGATCGTGGCGCTGTGCTGCGCCTACACCTTCGTGCAGCGCGGCCATGTGCGCGTCGATCTCATCTATGCCGGGGTGCGGTTCCGCGTGAAGCGCGTCATCGACATGTTCGGCTCGCTGTTCTTCATGATCCCGGCCATGTCCCTGATCTGGATGTTCGCCTGGTTCTTCATGTGGCGCCACCTTGTCACGCCCAAGATCAGCGCGACGGACAAGTTCGAGCTGTTGATGCGCAAATCGCGGCTCCTGAAATGGAATGTCGAGACGATCGGCTTCTCGCCCAACGGCTTTGACGGCTATTTCCTGTTCAAGATCCTGCTGGTGTCGTTTGCCGGCATCATGTTCGTTCAGGCCTGGGCGTTCTTCTTCCGCTCCTGGCTGGAGTATCGCGAAGGCGAGAAGAGCGCCGACAAGTTCCATGACTCCGACGGCGTCGGCGATGACCCGGCCGATCTGGCCGTGGCGCCGCATTAGGGAGGGCGGGAGATGCTTTTCGGCCTCGACGGTGTCGAATTCAGCCTGATCATCGTCTTCATCTGCCTGTTCGGCGGCATCATGTCGGGCTTTCCGGTCGCCTTCGCCATCGGCGGCGCGGCGGTGATCTCCTTCGGGCTGATCTCGCTGCTCGATGCGCAGGGCATCCTGATCCGCGAGGCGGTCGACACCGGCTCTGACGCCTACCAGGCGCTGGTCTCGCAGGGCATCGCCCCGGAGATGATCTCGCGTTTCCGCTATCCCGACCTGCCGCTCAAGCCAGAGCACATCTTCGAACGCGGCTGGGAAGACGCGCTCACCCGCAACATCTCCTTCATCGTCAACCGGATGAACGAGCGGGTGATGGCCGGCCCGTCGATCGAGACGCTGCTGGCGGTGCTGATGTTCGTGATGATGGGCATCACGCTGGAACGCTCGCGCATCGCCAACGACCTGCTGACGACCATGGCGCGTGTCTTCGGCCCGCTGCCGGGCGGGCTGGCCGTGTCCATCGTCGCGGTGGGCGCCTTCCTCGCCGCCTCCACCGGCATCGTCGGCGCCACGGTGGTGACGATGGGGCTGCTCGCACTGCCCACCATGCTGCGGCACAATTATTCGCCCGAGCTTGCCACCGGCGTCATCGCCGCCTCGGGCACGCTGGGCCAGATCATCCCGCCCTCGATCGTCATCGTGCTTCTGGGCACGCTGGCGGGCGATCTCTACGCCACCGCGCAGGAAAACCGCGCCATGATGGCCGGCTGTACCGATGCGCTGACCTATCTCGGCCAGCCGGCCGTACTGTCGGTGGGCACGCTGTTCCAGGCGGCGATCCTGCCCGGCATCTTCCTCGCGCTTCTCTACGCCGCCTATTCCTTCGGCTTTGCCCTGCTGCGCCCGCACAAGGCCCCGCCGATCCCGGCCGAGGACAAGGAAGGCCACGGGCGCGGACCGATGCACGGCTTTCTGTGGTATCTCGCCGTCCCCGGAATCGCGATCGCGGCGGTCGTCGGACTGAACGGGGCCGGTCTGTCCGGATCGCAGGACATAGTGATCAGCAGCTTTTCGCAACAGGCCGAAGGGGCGGAGCTGCGCACGAAGGTTTCGGAAGCCTGCAAGGCCTCGATGATCAAGCTGCACGGGCAGGAAGCATGGGACCGCGCCGTCGCCAAGCAGGCCGAGATCGACGCCTCCGGTGGCGAGACGGAATCGCACGAGCTGAGCCCGGAGGAGATCGCGGCGGCGCATGCCGAGGCGGTGGCCAACGCAGCACCGCTGTCGGCGCCGCTGCTCGCGCTCCTGCTGATCATGGGCATCGCGCTGTCGGTGGCGCGCGGCACCGAGCCCGATTCGCCGGCGGGGCCGCTGGTGATCGGTGCGATCGGCATCGCGCTTTCGATTCTGGTCGATCTGGTCTTCATCGGCCCGCTGACCAGTTCCGGCGCGACCTTCCTGATCCAGGCCCTGCCCTTCGCGCTGATCTGCTACGGGCTCTATCACGCGGCGCGGCGCATGGGCCGCAATGACCTGTTGCGCGTCGCCTTCCCGCCGCTGGTGCTGATCGTGGCGGTGCTGGGCTCGATCCTGGGCGGGATCACCAACCCCACCCCGGCCGCGGCGCTGGGCGCGGGCGGCGCGCTGATGCTGGCGGCCTATCGCAAGCTGGAGGAGGATCACCGCTCGGGCCGGATGATCATCTATGCCAGCTTCGCGCTGGTGATCATGCTGCTGATGGGCATCAATTTCGATCTGCGCGTGACGCTCGATCAGGTCAGCTTCGAAAGCCGCGTGGCCTACATGATCGCCGTGATCAGCTACTTCATGGTGATGATCGGCATTGTCTATTCCTGCGTGGTGCTGTTCGTCCGCAACGTGCTGACATCGGTGGTGCGCGAGACGGCCAAGGTGACCTCGATGGTCTTCACCATCCTGATCGGCAGCCAGATGCTGAACCTGGTGGTGATCTCCTTCGGCGGCGAGCACTACATCCAGAGCTTCCTGCGCAGCTTCGATCAGGAATGGGTGGTGTTCCTGATCGTGATGCTGGTGCTGTTCTTCCTCGGCTTCGTTCTGGATTTCCTGGAGATCATCTACATTGTGGTTCCCATCGTCGGACCGGTGATCTATGGCGGCACGCTGGATCCCAAATGGGTCACGATCATGATCGCGGTCAACCTGCAGACCAGCTTCCTGACCCCGCCCTTCGGCTTTGCGCTGTTCTATCTGCGCGGGGTGGCGCCGCCCAGCGTGACCACCTGGCACATCTATCGCGGCGTGGTTCCCTTCGTGCTGATCCAGGTGCTGGGGCTGGCCATATTGTGGGAGTTTCCCTCGATCATCACCATCGTGCCCGATCTGATCGGACACTGAGGCCGCCGCGGCGAGGGTCCGACCGGGGGCATCGCGCCGGCCCGGCAGGCAGCGCATTCAGCCGCCGCCGTCTGCGGGCTGCCAGCCCAGCCCCCGCCCGATCGATTCGGCGGTGCGCAGCACCAGATCCACCACCTTCGCTGGGATGCGATCGGTATTCTTGGTCGCGCTGATCGCCGCGACCACCCCGCCGCCCAGATCGCGCACCGGCGCCGCGACGCTGCACAGACCGGTCTCGAAGCTGCCGAGGCTGGCGACATGGGGCTGCCGGCGGTCGCGCTTCCGCGCCTCCAGTATCCGCTGCAACGCCGCCGGCTCCAGCCCGCGATAGAGCGCGCGCACGAAGCGGGTCGAACGATGCGCGAGAAACACCCGGCCCATCGAGGTGCTGGCCGCCGGCAGGCGGCTGCCGACATGGACCAGCGAGGACAGCCCGTCCGAGGCCGGTATGCGCAACAGGTAGAGGATGTGCCGTCCGTCGAGCACCCCCAGATGGGCCGACCAGTCGCAGGCATCGCGCAGCCGCTCCAGCGGCGGCTGCGCCACCTCCAAGAGCTCCCGGCTGGCGTGATAGCCATAGCCCAGCCCGACCACCGCCGGTCCCAGCCGGTAGCGCGGACCCGGTCCCACGGCCAGCAGACAGCCCTCGGCCGCCAGCGTGTAGACGGTGCGGAAGGCGGCCGAGCGGCTGACCCCCAGTGCTTCGGCAATCTCGCTCAGCCCCATTTCCGGGCGCAGCGGCGAGAAGGCGCGCAACGCCTGAAGGCCGCGCAGCAGGCCGGGCACCAGATAGGGGTCGCGCTCCGCCATGTCGCCTCATGTTTTACTGGTAAAACGCGCGCTTTCCCAGCGATGGACCGGAATTCATCATGGGTCAAGCGTTGGAGGAAGGATGAGGCCATGAACGTCGTCACCGATGTCGAACACCCTCTGGCGGCCGAGCTCGCCGCCTCCACCGGGCGCCATGCCGAAAAGCGCTTCGACTGGGATGCCTTTCCCTCCAATGCCGGCTTTCCCGAACTCGCGCGCGCGCAGATGCGCTATATCGGCGCCGGCGGCTCGCCCAAAGTCGACGATGTCGCCACGCTCAGGCCCGAGCATTTCACGCTGAGCCTGATCTACAAGGAGCCGGGCCATTTCGCCGCCTGCCACAGCCACGAGATCGAGGAAAGCTTCCTGGTGATCTCCGGCGTGCTGGTGGTGGGCTGGGAGCGCGACGGCGATGTGGTCGAGATCGGGCTGGGGCCGCGCGACATGATCCTGAACGCGCGCGAGATCGGCCACGGCTTCCGCGTCGACGGGGTCGAGCCAGTGCTGATGAGCATCTCGGTCGATGTCGGCAAGCCGCGCCCGCCGGTCTATCACTGCCACCCGAAGGATCACCCGGTCGAGCTGGCGCGCGCCTTCGGGGCGGCACCGGGCCGGACGCTGAAATTCGATCCGCGCAGCGATCATCCGTTGCAGAAGCTGATGGCGCGCCATGTCGCGCGTCATGCCGAGTTGCCGACCATCTGGGAGGCGGCGGGCTTTACCCGCAAGGTCTATGTCGGCGATGCGCCCGGCGCGATCCGCCACGATACCTGCCGCAAGGAGATGTGGGGCCTGCCCTCGCGCGCCGCCATCGCCCCGTTCCGCCGCGACGTTGAAGACGCGGTCATGGTGCTGGAAGGCGCGGTCGAGATCGGCTGGGTCGATGACGACGGCAGCGAGGCCGTGGTCGAGCTCGGACCCCGCGATCTGGTCCGCACCCCGGCGGGGCGCGATCACTTCATTCGCAATCCCGGCGCTGGGCATGCTACGCTGTGGACGGTGATCGGCAGCGCCGGCGATGACGGCGCGGTCTATCGCGCCGGCTGACGCGGGGGGAGGAGCGATGACGGCCGAAAAGGACAGGAG
>RFIR01000403.1 GCA_003695135.1 Alphaproteobacteria bacterium
GACCCGCGCCGAACGCCCTTTCGACATCGATGCCTGGGTGGTGCTGCCCGATCACCTGCACTGCATCTGGCGCCTGCCCGCAGACGACCATGACTTTTCCACCCGCTGGTCGGTGATCAAGGCACGATTCTCGCGCGCCATGCCATACACCGCACGCCGCGCCAGCCACGAGGCACGGCGCGAGCACGGGCTTTGGCAAAGGCGGTTCTGGGAGCATCACATCCGCAACGAAGAGGATTGGCGCCACCACATGCGCTATTGCTGGTGGAACCCGGTCAGGCACGGGCTCGTCGAGCGGCCCGAGGCATGGCCGTGGTCGTCGATCTATCGCGACCGGGCACTTGCGGCCGATCAGATCGGGTGCGCCATGAATGCGCACCCTACCCGTCATCGCGCCGCCGCGCCGTAGGGTGCGCATTTATGGCGCACCCGCATTCATGGCGCACCCGCCACACCCCCCTCACGCGTTCCCGCCGCGGATCGCCTCGCACACCGCATCGGTCACCTCACGCGTGGTGGCGCGGCCGCCGACATCGGGCGTGGTGACGCCTTCGGCGCAGACCCGCTCCACCGCCCGCATCAGGCGCGCCGCGGCATCCGCCTCGCCCAGATGCTCCAGCATCATCGAGGCGGTCCAGAAGGTTGCCACCGGGTTGGCAATGCCCTTGCCGGCAATGTCGAAGGCGCTGCCATGGATCGGCTCGAACATGGACGGCGCGCGCCGCTCCGGGTCGATGTTGCCGGTCGGCGCCACGCCCAGCGAGCCGGCCAGCGCCCCGGCGAGATCGGACAGGATATCGGCATGCAGGTTGGTGGCGACGATGGTATCGAGGCTGCGCGGGTCCTTGACCATGCGCACGGTCATCGCATCGACCAGCACCCGCTCCCAGCTCACCTGCGGAAACTCCGCCGCGACCTCCGCCGCGATCTCGTCCCACATCACCATGCCGTGGCGCTGCGCGTTCGACTTGGTCACCACGCTCAGGAGCTTGCGCGGCCGTGACTGCGCCAGCCGGAAGGCGTGGCGCATGATGCGGGTCACGCCTTCGCGGGTGAAGATCGCGACCTCGGTCGCCACCTCTGCCGGCAGGCCGCGATGGGCGCGTCCGCCGATGCCGGAATATTCGCCTTCGGAATTCTCGCGCACGATCACCCAGTCCAGATCGCCGGGGCCGATCCCGGCCAGCGGCGAGGCGATGCCGGGCAGGATCCGCGTCGGGCGGATATTGGCGTACTGGTCGAGCCCCTGGCAGATCGGCAGCCGCAACCCCCACAACGTGACGTGATCGGGCACGTCCGGCGCCCCCACGGCGCCGAACAGGATGGCATCGAAGCCGCGCAGACGCGCCACCCCGTCCCCGGGCATCAACGCGCCGGTCCGGCGGTAACGCGCCGAGCCCCAGTCGAACTCGGTGACCTCGAGCCTGAAGCCGCCATCGCGCCGCGCCAGCACCTCGAGCACCTCCAGACCGGCGGCAATGACCTCCGGCCCGATGCCGTCGGCGGGAATGGCGGCGATCCTGTAGGTCCTTGCTGTCATCCGGTTTCTTGCCCCTTGTCCTGCCCGTCCGCTGCCCGGCCGGGATCATGATGCGGGACGGCCGCGAAGGCCAGATCCGAGGGGGAGCCGGAATCGACCGATATGTTCGCGTGCCATCTGCAATTCGCTTCATGGCGGGGGCAGGCCGCTCACACTGGCCTCGCCCGGCGCAGCCGGGCGGCGCCCGACCCTGCCCCCGGGAGGGCGCATGGCAAGGCCAATCAATGGCTCAACCGCAAGGCTTCGTTGAAACGCCACTACCACCTCCACCGCCTCGCCGCGCCCTCCCAGGGTCGGGCACCGCCCTTGACCGGGACCGTGCGAGGCCAGATCGGGGATGCCCAGTTCTGTCGCTTGCTCGGTATCGGTCTGTCGAACACGGCTCCCCGAGCCGCCCCCCAGCCGCATTCGATGCGCGGCGCGGATCCGTTCACGGAAGTTTCGCTCGACCCGGCCGCATCGGGCAGGCATGCTGACACCGTTCGTCCGGCCCCGGTGAGGGCGGTGCAGCCGCATGGCCCCGGCCGGTCCGGCGGGGACCGGTCCGACAGCCGGTCGAAGGATTGCAGCGTCCCGATGCCACGCGCTCGCCCGAACCGAAACGCCACCTCCGCCGCCCTGACCGGGGCGCTCGCCCTGTGGCTGTCGCTGTTGGCTCTCGCCCCCGCAGCGGCGCAGGAGGCAGTGGATCTCGAGCTCGTCTTCGCCGTCGATGTCTCGCGCTCGATGGACTACGACGAGCAGGTACTGCAGCGCGAAGGCTATGCCGATGCGCTGACCCATCCCGCCACCATTGCCGCCATTCTCTCCGGCCCGCGGGGGCGCATCGCCATCGCCTATCTGGAATGGGGTGGGCCGTGGTCGCTGCGCACCGTGCTCGACTGGACGACGATCGCCAGCCGGGCCGACGCGCTGAAGGCGGCCGAAACGCTGCGCGCGGCGCCGATCGAAAGCTCCTCGGGCACCTCGATCTCGTCGGGGCTCGCCCGCGCGGCCGAGATGATCGAGACCAACGGCTTCGAGGGCACAAGGCGGGTGATCGACGTCTCCGGCGACGGGCCCAACAACACCGGCCAGCGGGTGGACCGCATCCGCGACACGCTGGTCGGCCGCGGCATCGAGATCAACGGACTGCCGCTGATGCTCAAGCAGACCATCGGCTTCTTCAACATCCCCGATCTCGACATCTATTACGAGGATTGCGTGATCGGCGGACCGGCCGCCTTCGTGATCCCGGTGCGGTCCCGCGACGAGTTCCGCAGCGCGATCCGGCTGAAGATGGTGGCGGAGATTTCGGGGCGCCTGCCGCATCCTCGCCTGCGCCGGGCGGCGGCGATGGATTGCGGCATCGGCGAGCGGCTGCGCCGCCAGTGGCTTGATATCCAGGGCGGGTGACCACATCTCAGGCAGGTTTCAACCACAAGGATATTGTTCCGATGAACGACACCAATGACGAGCATCCTGCGCCCGATTTTGCCTGCGCCGCCGAGGCACCGCCCCAGCATCGCATCACCCAGGCCTGGTTTCAGGCCGCGCGCCAGTCGAGCCGGCTGAGCCCCGAAGAGCGCCGCGCCAACCGCCACGCGCTGCGCCGCAACCCGCTGCCGCCGGGCTGGATCGCCGATCGCTGGCTGGTGGTGCGCCGCTTTGTCTATTCCTTCGGCAGCAGCGAATCGAGAGAGACCTACAGCGTTCCGGACGGGTTCGAATTCGACGGGGCGAGCGTGCCGCTCTTCTTCACCATCCTGGTGCCGCGCAGCCATTCCGACCTGCTGGCCGCCGCGGCGCTGCACGATTATCTCTATGCCGAACGCCACGCCGACGTGCCGCGGCCGCGCGCCGACGCCATCTTCCGCGAGGCGCTGCAGGTGCTGGGGCTGAACTGGTTCTGGGCCTCGGTGATGTGGCGCGCGGTCCGCATCGGCGGCTGGGTGCCGTGGTACAAGCGCAAGCCCGACACCCTGCCGGGCCGGATTCTCGGCCTGCCATGGCTTCTGCGCTGGACAATCATCCTGCCGGTGATGATTGTCACCACCCTGACCGGCGTGGTCGCGGATCTGGTCTCGCTCGTCCATTTCCGCGCCGAGGGCCGGCGCATCATGGCAGAGGACAGCGAGGAGAACCGGTAATGAAATCAGCCCTCATCACCGGCGCGGGCTCGGGCATCGGCCGGGCCACCGCGCTGGCCTTCGTCGCGGCCGGCTGGCAGGTGGGGCTGATCGGCCGGCGGCGCGAGGCGCTGGAGGAGACGGCCGGACTGGCGGGCGGCGGGCTGGTGCTGCCCGCCGACGTCACCGACCCGCAGGCGGTCGAATCGGCCTTCGATGCGGCGATGGACGAATTCGGCCGTATCGACCTTCTGTTCAACAATGCCGGGCAGGGCTCGCCCACGCGCACCATCGACGAGATGCCGCTCGAGGACTGGTACAACGTGCTGGGCGTCAATCTGACCGGCGCGGTGCTCTGCGCCCGCGCCGCCTTCGCCCGCATGCGCCATCAGGCGCCGCAGGGCGGGCGGATCATCAACAACGGCTCGATCGCCGCCTATGTGCCGCGGCCGGGATCGGTGCCCTATGCGGTGACCAAGCACGGCATCACCGGGCTGACCCGCTGCCTCGCGCTCGATGGCCGGCCCTTCAACATCGCCTGCGGCCAGATCGACATCGGCAACGCGCTGACCGAGCTGGCGCGGGCGATGACGAAGGGCGTGCCGCAGGCCGACGGCTCGATCCGCGCCGAGGCGATGATGGATGTCGAGCAGGTGGCGTCCTCGGTGCTGCACATGGCCTCGCTGCCGCTCTCGGCCAATGTGCTGTTCATGACGGTGATGGCGACGACCATGCCCTATGTCGGGCGGGGATAGGCGCGCCCGGCGCGCCTACAGATGGGCCGCGACCACCGGCCAGAGCTGTTCGCTGCCTTCCCAGATCATCTCCAGCGCCACCATCAGGATCACCCCGAGGCCGAGATAGGCCAGCCAGCTGTGACGGTCGAGCAGGCGCGCGATATAGCTCGCCGCAAGCCCCATCAGCGCCACCGACAGCACCAGCCCGAAGATCAGCACGGTCGGGTGTTCATGCGCCGCGCCGCCCACCGCCAGCACGTTGTCGAGCGACATGGAGATGTCGGCGACGACGATCTGCAGCGCGGCCTGACCGAAGCTCTTGCGCGGCATGGCCTCCGACACCACCGCCGTGCCGGAGCCCTCGGCCAGGAATTCGAGATCGGCCTCCGCCAGCGCCTCATGCGCGGCCCGATGCTCGGCGGCCTGCACGCAAAGCTCGCGCCACATCCGCCAGCTGACCCAGAGCAGCAGGATGCCGCCGACCAGCAGCAGCCCCAGCACTTCCAGAAGCTGGGTGGCGAGCAGCGCGAAACCGATGCGCAGCACCGTCGCCGCACCGATGCCGACCAGGATTGCCTTTCCGCGCTGTTCGGCCGGCAGACCCGCCGCCGCCATCCCGATCACCACCGCATTGTCGCCGGCCAGGACGAGATCGATCAGCACGACCTCGATCAGGACGACGAACCCGTCTGCGGTGAGTATCTCCATGCCTGTCCTGCCTCGTGCGGCCCGGTTTGCAGCCGCAAGCGGCTGACAGACCGACCGCGGGAAACCGTCGTCCCGCGATCACTGTCCCTTCAGATGGGCATTTATGAAACCGAATGCGACCTGCAGGCCGTCAGCTGCGATACCGTGTCCGGTACCGGGCGATGTGTGGGTCTGAACCGGCACGCCCGCCGCAGCAAGCGCCTGCGCGGCCTCGGCCATGCTGGCGTAAGGGACCATCGGATCCTGATCGCCATGCACCAGCAATACCGGCGGGCGGCAAGCGATCTCGGCGGCCAGTGTCTCCGGGCTCAGCAGCCGGCCGGAAAACCCGACGATGCCGGCCACCGGATCGGGCCGGCGCAGCGCGACATGCAGCGCCATCATCGTGCCTTGCGAAAAGCCGACCAGAACGGTGCGGGCGGGCGGCATCTCGCGCGCCGCGGCATCGAGATAGCCATTGAGCAGATCGACCGAGGCGTTGAAGCCCGCGATCATCTCCGTCTCGCTGGAGCCGTCCATCCACGGGATCGGAAACCACTGATAGCCCATCGGATTGTTGGCGCAGCGCTGCGGCGCATTCGGTGCCATGAAGCGGGTGCGCGGCAGATGCGGCGCCAGCGCCTCGCCGATGCCGATCAGATCGTTGCCGTCGGCGCCATAGCCATGCAGCAGGATCACCAGGCTGTCGGCCGTGCCGGAATGCGGCGGCAGGCTCGGTCCCTCCAGGCTCATCTCAGCGTATCCCTTCCCGGTTCTTGGCCACGCGATAATAGGCCCAGAGCAGCCGCGCGGCGACCGCGCGCCAGGGCGACCACGGCGCGGCCATTTCGCGCAGCGCCTTCTCGGCCGGCCGGGCATCGAGCCCGAACAGCATCCGCGCCGCCTCGCGCAGCGCCAGATCGCCGGCGGCGAAGACATCGGCCCGGCCGAGGCTGAACATGGCGTAGATCTCGGCCGTCCACACCCCGATGCCGGGCAGCGTCACCAGCCGCTCGACCACCTCGGCATCGGGCAGGCTGCGCAGTTCATGGAAGTCGAGGCCGCATTCGCTCAGCGCCCGGACATAGCGCAGCTTGGGCCGCGACAGCCCGCAGGCCAGCAACTCGGCATCCTCCGCCGCGCGCACCCCCTCCAGCGTAACCGCGCCCGCCGCTTCCAGCCGCCGCCAGATGCCGTCCGCGGCGGCCACCGAAAGCTGCTGGCTGACGATGGCGGCGAGCAGGGCGGGAAACCCGTCCTCGCGCCGGCGCAGCGGCAGCGGCCCCGTTTCCTCCAGCGCACGGGCAAAGCGCGGCTCGCGTGCCGCCAGCCAGGCCGCGCCCTCGGCGACATCGTCGCTGCATTCGATGACTCGCCCGATCATGACGGCGGGTTAGACCCGATCGGGCGGGGCTTGTGAAGCCCGCCCGGCAGGCGGTAAGGCTCGCAGCGCGGCGCAAAGCCATCCGGCGCCGGACCGTTCCCGGAAACCGCCCGGCCATGATCCGCATCTTCGGAAAGCCTTATTCGCCGCTCGCGCTCCTCGCCACGCTGGCCATCGGCGCGGCCGGGGTGATGGCGGCGATATGGCTGGGCGCGCCGATCCCCTTCCTGTTCGGACCGGTCGTCGCGGTCGGCGCGGCAGCGGTGGCGGGGCTGCGGATCGGCGATGCGCCGATGTGCTTTCCGCAGGAGCTGCGCGGCATGTCGGTGCCGGTCATCGGCGTGGCGATCGGTGGCGCGTTCTCGCCCGCGCTACTGCGCGAAGCCGGCGAGTGGTGGCCCAGCCTGCTGGCGCTGTTGCTCTACGTCCCCCTCCTGCAATTCGTCGGCTACGCCCTCTATCGCCGCGCCGGGCGGCTCGACCCGATCACGGCCTGGTACGGGGCGATGCCGGGCGGCTTCGTCGAGGCGCTGATGATGGGCGAGGAGCGCGGCGCGCATGTCGGCCTGCTGGCCTCGCTGCAGTTCCTGCGGCTGATCCTGTGCATCCTGCTGGTACCGCTGGGCTTTTCCGTCATCCATGGCGGGCCGGTCGGCAGCGCGGCCGGGGTGCAGCTGCCCGGCGCCGGGCTCGCACTGGGGCTTCTGGACGCCGCGATCCTGCTCGTCTGTGCCGTGCTCGGCTTCCGGCTCTACCGGATGTTCAACATCCCCGCCGGCATGGTGGTCGGCCCGATGCTGTTGAGCGGGGCGGCGCATCTGGGCGGCATCGTGCAGGGCCAGCCGCCGCTCTGGCTGATACAGGCCACCCAGTTCGTCATCGGCCTCTCGCTCGGTGTCCGCTTCACCGGCGTCACGCGCGGCGATCTGTGGCGCGCCTTTCGCGTCGCCTCCTTCATGGTGGGGCTGACGCTGGCGCTGGCCGCGGCGCTGGGGGCGCTCCTGGGCAGCCTGGTCGGCGAGACGGCTGAGGCAATCGTGCTCGCCTTCGCGCCGGGCGGGCTGGTCGAGATGTCGCTGGTGGCCTTCTCGCTGGGCATCAGCACCGTCTATGTCACCGCCCATCACGTGGTCCGCATCGTGCTGACCGTGTTCTTCTCGCGCTTCACCGGCGATGTGGTGCTGCGGCGCTTTCCGGCGGGCGGGGGCGGCTGAATTATCCTTCATCTTGTTGTCTTCGAGGGAGTTGCGCTCGGTTTCAAGGCGCAGGCATGTGCCCGCCCGGGTGGGCGCGAATGCGCCCGCCAAGGGGGCGGGCGGGCGCAAGCCCGGCTTCGCTGCGCTCCCCGGGCGGTTGACCGCCACGCGATGACGCTTCGGTCACGCCGGCGCGAGCGGCGCTGGACAGTGACCGGCCGCGCCGGCATGGTGCCGGCCAGCGAAGCCCAAGGAGACGCCCATGCCCGCCCCGATCGAGCTTTACTACTGGCCCACGCCCAATGGCTGGAAGATCACCATCGCGCTGGAGGAGATGGGCCTGCCCTATGAGGTCCGGCTGGTCAATATCGGCCGCGGCGAACAGTTCGCCCCGGATTTCCTGAAGATCGCGCCCAACAACCGCATGCCGGCGATCATCGACCCCGAGGGGCCGGACGGACAGCCGATCTCGATCTTCGAATCGGGGGCCATCCTGCAATATCTCGGCCGCAAGACCGGCCGCTTCTACGGCCGCAACGAGCGCGAGCGGGTCGAGATCGAGCAATGGCTGATGTGGCAGATGGG
Organism: Alphaproteobacteria bacterium; assembly: GCA_003695135.1. GTDB lineage: Bacteria > Pseudomonadota > Alphaproteobacteria > Rhodobacterales > Rhodobacteraceae > J013. Next base: position 8,238 of record RFIR01000403.1, read on the forward strand.
CGGTCTCGGCCCGATGGCGGGCCAGGCCCATCACTTCCTGGTCTATGCGCCGTCGATGGATCCGCCCAACGACATTCCCTATGCCAAGGATCGCTATCGCAACGAGGTCAACCGGCTTTATGGCGTGCTGAACCGGCGGCTGGCCGATCGCGATTTCGTCGCCGGGGACTATTCCATCGCCGACATGGCGATCTGGCCCTGGGCCAATGGCTGGGAGCGCCAGGAACAGGATATCGAGCAGTTCCCGCACATGAAGGCGTGGCTCGCCCGCTGCTGGGAGCGGCCTGCCGTGCAGGCCGGCCGCGCCGTGGCCAAGGAAATGCGGGCCAATCTGCAGGACGACCGCGAGGCGCAGAAGATCCTGTTCGGGCAGAAGGCGCGGTAATACCAGCCGCCCTGATCACTGACCGCTGCCCGGCTTCGTGCCGTGAGCGAGGTGATGGTGTCGGGGTGGTTGGCGCGGACGATCCGGGCCGCACGGCCCTTGCAGGTGATCGCCCGGCAGCTGTCGAGGCGCGTTCCGCCGAGCTGAAGGCGAATGCGCCGTACGATCAAGCGAAAAACCTCGCCCATGTGCAATGATTGGAATACCCCTGCAATACATGGATGCAGGCGGATGCCCGGAATGCATGAGGCTTTGCAGGGATCATAAC
>RFIR01000404.1 GCA_003695135.1 Alphaproteobacteria bacterium
CCTGGGGCAGGCGGGGCGCAAGGCGGTGGTGCTGGAAGCCGGCGATGCGGTCGGCATGCGCTGGCGAAACCACTACGACCGGCTGCACCTGCACACGGCACGGGCGCTTTCCGGCCTGCCCGGCATGCCCATGCCGGCGCATCTGCCGCGCTATCCCGCGCGCCGGCAGGTGGTCGAATACCTGCAGAGCTACGCCGAGCGATTTGAAATCGCGCCGCGCTTCGGCACCCGGATGCAGCGCGCCACCGGCGGGCCGCCCTGGCGGGTCGAGACCGACCGTGGCGCGGTCGAGGCCGACAATCTGGTGATGGCCACCGGCTTCGCCGGCGCGCCGAATCGCCCGCGCTGGCCCGATGCGGAAGCCTTCGCCGGCCGGCGCATCCACGCGCGGGACTACCGAAACCCGGCCCCGTTTCGCGGCCGGCGGGTGCTGGTGGTCGGCTTCGGCAATTCGGGCGGCGAGATCGCGCTCGATCTGGTCGAGGCGGGCGTGGACACCGAGATCTCGGTGCGCGGACCGGTCAATGTCACCGCGCGCGACATTCTCGGCCTGCCGGCCCAGCGCTGGACCATCCTGCTCTCGCTCATGCCGCCGGGGCTGGCGGATGCGCTGACCGCACCGATCCGCAGGCCGTCATCGCGCGGCCTTGCCGAGCGGGGCCTCAGGCTGTCGTCCAAGGGTCCGCTGCGCCAGATCGCCGAGGACCGGCGCATCCCGCTGATCGATGTCGGAACGCTGGGGCTGATCCGCGCCGGTCGGCTGCCGGTGCGGCCCGGCATCGCGCGGCTGAACGCGGATGGCGCGGTCTTCGCCGATGGCAGCACGGGGCGCTATGACGCGATCATCGAGGCGACGGGCTATGTCAGCGATCTGCGCCCGCTTCTGCCCGGTGCGGGCGAGGCGCTCGATGCCGAGGGCCGCCCGCGCGACACCGGCGCGGCCCGGCCCGGGCGCGGCCTGTTCTTCTGCGGCTATCAGGTCTCGGCCGGCGGGCAGCTGCGCCAGATCGGATTCGACGCGCGCGCCATCGCCCGCGCCATCGCGCGGCGAAAAAGGCACGTCGCGCGCGAGAATGCGGCAATCTAGCAGTTGAGACGGCTGCAGCGGCAGGCTAGAGCGTGCGACAAGGCGGCGGGTTCCGGGCTCGGGACGCGACGTGAGGGGTTTGAACGGGACAGGAGCATTCCATGGCTGACGCAGCCGTCCATCACGACGATCACAAGCAGGGGTTCTTCACGCGCTGGTTCATGTCGACGAACCACAAGGACATCGGCATCCTCTACATCGTGACCGCAGCGATCGTCGGCTTCATCTCGGTTCTGATGACCGTCTTCATGCGGCTGGAGCTGATGGAGCCGGGCGTTCAGTACATGGTCAACGCGGACGGCACCCCGAACGGCCATCTGTGGAACGTGATCGTGACCTATCACGGCGTGCTGATGATGTTCTTCGTGGTGATCCCGGCGCTGTTCGGGGGCTTCGGCAACTACTTCATGCCGCTGATGATCGGTGCGCCGGACATGGCGTTCCCGCGCATGAACAATCTCAGCTACTGGCTCTATGTCTGCGGATCCTCGCTCGGCATCGCCTCCTTCCTGTCGCCCGGGGGTGGCGGCACCGGATCCGGGGTGGGCTGGGTGCTCTACGCGCCGCTTTCGACCTCCGAGGCGGGCATGTCGATGGATCTGGCGATCTTTGCCGTGCATGTCTCCGGCGCATCCTCGATCCTCGGCGCCATCAACATGATCACCACCTTCCTGAACATGCGCGCACCGGGCATGACCCTGTTCAAGGTGCCGCTGTTCCCGTGGTCGATCTTCGTTACCGCCTTCCTGATCCTGTTCTCGCTGCCGGTTCTGGCCGGGGCGATCACCATGCTGCTGACCGACCGCAATTTCGGCACCTGCTTCTTCCAGGCCGAATGCGGCGGCGACCCTATCCTCTACCAGCACCTGCTGTGGTTCTTCGGCCATCCCGAGGTCTACATGATCATCGTGCCGGGCTTCGGCATCATCAGCCATGTGATCTCGACCTTCTCGAAAAAGCCGATCTTCGGCTATCTGCCGATGGTCTGGGCGATGATCGCGATCGGGGCTCTGGGCTTCGTGGTCTGGGCCCATCACATGTACACCGTGGGCATGAGCGTCACCCAGCAGAGCTACTTCATGCTGGCGACGATGGTCATCGCCGTGCCGACCGGCATCAAGGTGTTCTCGTGGATCGCCACCATGTGGGGCGGCTCGATCGAGTTCAAGACCCCGATCCTGTGGGCCTTCGGTTTCCTGTTCCTGTTCACGATCGGCGGCGTGACCGGCATCGTGCTCAGCCAGGCGGCGATAGACCGCGCCTTCCACGACACCTATTACGTGGTGGCGCATTTCCACTATGTGATGAGCCTCGGTGCGGTGTTCTGCATCTTCGCCGGCTTCTACTACTGGATCGGCAAGATGTCGGGCCGGCAGTATCCCGAGACGCTGGGCAAGATCCATTTCTGGATGATGTTCCTCGGCTCGAACCTCACCTTCTTCCCGCAGCACTTTCTCGGCTATCAGGGCATGCCGCGGCGCTATATCGACTATCCCGAGGCCTTCGCCTACTGGAACTATGTCTCCTCGATCGGCGCCTTCATCTCGTTTGCCTCGTTCCTGCTGTTCTTCTACATCGTGTGGTACACGCTGACCCGCGGCGCGCGGGTGACCGAGAAGGCCTATTGGGGCGAGCATGCCGACACGCTGGAATGGACCCTGCCCAGCCCGCCGCCGGCCCATACCTTCGAGACGCTGCCGACGCGCGAACAGTGGGACCGTCATCCCGGCCACTAGGACCGGCATGGCCGAACGCGACGACGGAAATAATGATGCGGGGGCCGGTGACGCGGCCCCCGTTTTGCGTTCCGATCCGCCGGTCTACCGCGTCACGCTGTGGCCCAACCGGTCGCTTTCGGCCCGCGGGCTGCGCATCGTGATCGTGGGATCGGCGCTGGTCTACGCCATCCCGCTTCTGGCCTTCATCGGCTCGGCTGCCATGCTGATCATGCTGCCGCTGGTGGCCCTGCATCTGTGGCTGCTGTGGTACTTCATCCGCCGCAACACCCGCGACGGAAGGCTGACCGAGACCGTGTCGCTGTGGCCGGACCTGATGACCGTGGTCCGGCGCGAGCCGGGCGGGACGGTCCGGCGCTGGCAGGCCAACCCCTACTGGGTGCGGCTGATCCTGCATGATGACGCGC
>RFIR01000405.1 GCA_003695135.1 Alphaproteobacteria bacterium
CCCGTCAGCCTCGACCGTCGGCACCAGCATCTGAGAGTTGAGCGCGGGATAGGCCGCCCCCTTCTGCTAGACGCCATCGCGCAGCAGGTGCACGGGCCGGAATTCCGGGCGCAGACCCTTGAGGTTGAAGGCGATGCGGCAGCGATAGGAGGAAGACGAACGGAAATAACCGTGCAGGGTGATCATCGCACCTCCTTTCCGGCGAGGGCAGCTGCGGGTTGCGCCGGTCTGCCGTCATCGCTGTTGCCGGTGGCGATCCTAGCGCCTGCCCGGCGTCGGGGACAATCGCCCGCGCGGTGCCGGACCGGCCTCAAACTGGTTCGAGCTGCAGGTATCGGGTGCCGGCGGCATTCAGCACCCGCTCGCTGCGCAACGCAAAGCCGGCCCGGATGAAGATTTCCAGCGGATCGCCGGCCTGCTGGCCGGAAAAGATCGGCAGCCCGCTGCCGAATTCCACCGGCTCGATGGTCAGGTGAACGCGGTCGATGGCGCGGTGGCGCAGGAACCAGTCATGCACCGCTGTCCCGCCCAGAACCAGCCCGTGCGCCAGCGGGTGCACGCGCGCGACCAGACGGGGCAGATCGGCCGGTGTCAGGGCTTCGGGATCGAGCCAGAGCTGCGTCGGCCGCTGCCAGCCCGAAAGGCGGCGCGAGAAGACGATGCGGCGGCGTTCGGGCCGGTCGGCGGCCTGATGGGTGTGCCGGCCCATGATCGCCCAGTCCGCGGCCTCGATGTCGCGGAAGAACAGCACCTGCTCCTCGGCCGAGGCCCAGCCCTGCGGCGGGTGGTCCGGCGCGCGGGCGATGAAGCCGTCGCGGCTGGCGACCACGGTCAGGGTGAAGGTCCAACTGCGTGGCAATGATCGGCCTCCCCGGGGTCGCGCCGGCGCTGGATCCGGTGCCCCCAATCGGGCTTCCCCGCCCGGGCAGCGAAGCGAACCGGGCATGCACCCGCCGTTCGACGGGCTTATACCAAAGCTCGATGACAGGAACCTGCTCCGCCTGGGCGTCAGCCCGGGCAGCGCCCGCCCGCCCCCCAGGCGGGCGCTTCGCGCCGCCTCGGGCGGGCGCCGCCCTCAACGATTCGAAGGCAGCCGTCGGACCGGGCCCGTCCGCATTGCAGTAATTGACAGGGCTTGAGTCAAACTCATCGAGCCTTGGTATTACGCGGCCCAGCAGGGGCCACGGTCCCGTCTCACCATGGCGGGCGCATTCGCGCCCACCCGGGCGGCCGCATGCCCTTTCGTTGGGTTCCAGAGCAGACCGAATGGCAGGTGACATGCCTACCCGCCGCGCAGTTCGACCCGCCGGATCTTGCCCGACACCGTCTTGGGCAGCGCCTCGACGAACACGATCTCGCGCGGCGACAGATAGGGCGCGGTGCGCGCCTTGCAGAAGATCCGCAGCGCCTCGGCCAGCGTGTCGTCGGGCCGGTGGCCGGCGGCGGGCACCACATAGGCGCGCACGATCTGCCCGCGCGTGGCATCGCGCACGCCCACCACGGCGCTTTCGGCCACGGCGGGGTGTTCGAGAAGCGTGCTTTCTACCTCGAAGGGGCTGATGCGGTATCCCGCCGACAGGATCAGGTCGTCCGACCGGCCCTGAAACCAGAAATAGCCGTCGGCATCGCGCCGCGCGGTATCGCCGGTGTAGTACCAGCCGTTGCGGAAGGCGCGGCGATCGGGACCGTCAGGCGTGAGGTAGCCGGTAAAGAGGCCGGGCGGCCACGGATCGGTCAGCCGCACGGCGATATGGCCGGGCGTGTCCGGGGCCAGGCGGTTGCCTTGCTCGTCGATCACGTCGACATCGAGACCGGGCATCGGCCGGCCCATCGAGCCGGGGCGGATCGGCATGCCCTTCACGTTGCCGATCAGGCAGATGCTTTCGGTCTGGCCATAGCCGTCGGCGATCTCGATCCCGGTCGCCTCGCGCCAGACGCGCATCGCCTCGGGATTGAGCGGCTCGCCAGAACCCAGCGCCCGGCGCACGCGCGACAGGTCATAGGCGGCCAGATCCTCCTGCGCGAACAGCCGATAGACGGTGGGCGGCGCGCAGAAGCTCGTCACCCCCAGATCCTGCAGCATCTGCAGATGCCGCGCGGCATCGAAGCGGCCGGTCGGTTCGTGCACCACCACCTGCGCGCCCGTCAGCAGCGGGCCGAACAGCATGCCCCAGGCCGCCTTGGCCCAGCCGGTATCGGTCAGCGTCCAGTGCAGATCGCCCGCCTCCAGCCCCATCCAGTATTGCGCGGTGATCAGATGGGCGAGCGCATAGCCATGGCTGCGCGGCACCATCTTCGGCCGCGATGTGGTGCCGGAGGTGAAATAGACCATCATGGTGTCGTCGGCGCGGGTCTCGACCGCCGGCGGCGTGCTGCGTTCATGCGAGCACAGCCGGTTCAGCCCGATCCAGCCCGGCACCGGCTCGCCGGTCACGATGCGATACGCAAGGCCGGGGATCTCGTCGGTGATCGCCTCGATCTTGCCGCAGTGGCGGTGATCGACGATCGCGGCCTCGGCCCCGGCGGCATTGATGCGATAGGCGACATCCTCGGCGGTCAACAGCTTGGTGCCGGGCATCGCGACCAGCCCCGCCTTCATGCAGGCCAGCATCACCACGAACCAGTCGGGCTCGCGCCCCATCATCACCAGAACATGCGCGCCGGGCCGCAGCCCGAGATCGAGGAGCGCATTGGCCAGCCGGCTGGAGCGTTCGGAAAGCTCGCCATGGCTCACCGGCCGCGGCGGCCCGAATGCGGGCACGTGCAGAAGCGCCGGGCCCGAACGGGCGTCGATCACGTCGCGCGCGAAATTGAACCGCTCGGGCACCGCAAGCTGCAGCCCCGCGCCTCCGGCCGCCATCGCCGGATCGGGCAGACGGAGCATGTCCGTCAGCTCCAGCCGCATCACGCCCGCATCCGTCCCGTTCATCTCCGTCCCGTCTCCGATCCGGTCCAGTGGTTCAACCGAAGCATTTGATCCCCATACAAGATCCCGTTCGGGATATGGAGGTGCCGCTGACAGCCAGCTCGCCCGGCGAAGCCGGGCGGCGCCCGACCCTCCCCCCGGGAGGGCGCATTCATGCGCTGATCGGGGGGGCGACCGACAGGCATGTCTTAACCGTCATTGCCGCTCCAACCGTCTCGGCGCGCCCTCCCAGGGTCGGGCACCGCCCTTGCCTGTCGTCTCGACCTTCGAGACCAGGTTGCCCCATCGCGGAAGCAGTCCCCCGGCACATGTCGCGTCCAATCGGCTTCACCTGCCGGGGCGTGCCCATGTCCTCGCTTTGGACGCATTGGTCAATCCCGCAGGGCACGACAGGCTCTAGCTGTGGATCGGCCCGTCGCCGCAGGCCAGTGCGGCCTCGCGCACCGCCTCGGAATAGGTCGGATGCGCATGGCAGGTGCGCGCCACATCCTCGGCCGCGGCGCCGAATTCCATCGCCACGCAGATCTCCTCGATCAGCTCGCCCGCCGCCGGCCCCATGATATGCGCGCCCAGCAGGCGGTCGGTCCCGGCATCGGCAATGAGCTTCACGAACCCGTCTGTGGCGAGACTGGCCTTGGCGCGGCCATTGGCCATGAACTGGAACTTGCCGGCCTTGTAGGCGCGGCCCGCTTCCTTCAGCTCGGCCTCGGTGCGCCCGACGGCGGCCACCTCCGGCGCGGTGTAGATCACCGAGGGGATGACGTCGTAGTTCACATGCCCCTTCTGCCCGGCAATGGTCTCGGCCACGGCGATGCCTTCATCCTCGGCCTTGTGCGCCAGCATCGGTCCCTCGGTCACGTCGCCGATGGCCCAGATGCCGGGCACGTCGGTCCGTCCGTGAGAGCTGCGGATGAAGCCGCGATCGGTCAGAGTCAGCCCGGCACTTTCGGCCCCGAGCCCGGCGGTGAAGGGCCGGCGCCCGGTTGCAACCAGCACCACATCGGCCTCCATGCCGCCCTCGGCCCCGTCCTTGCGGGCTGTCCAGTTCAGTGCCACCCCGGATTCGCCCGCCGTGGCACCGCTCACCGCCGCGCCCATGACGAATTTCAGCCCCTGCTTTTCCAGCGCCCGCTTCAGCCCGCGCTGCAGCTCGCCGTCCATGCCCGGGGTGACATGGTCGAGATACTCGATCACGGTGACCTCCGAGCCCAGCCGGCGGTAGACCGAGCCGAGTTCCAGCCCGATTACGCCGGCGCCGATCACCGCCAGACGCTCTGGGATGGCGGTGAGTTCCAGTGCCCCGGTCGAGGAGACGATGCGTTCCTCGTCGATCTGCACGCCGCGCAGCGTCGCGGGCTCCGAGCCGGTGGCGACCACGATGTTGCGCCCGGCGATCAGCTCCTCGCCCACCCGGACCCGGCCGGGGCCGGACAGCTGCCCCCAGCCCTGGATCCATTCCACGCCGTTCTTGCGGAATAGGTATTCGATGCCCCTGGTGTTGGCTTCGACCACCTTTTCCTTGTGGCCCAGCATGCGCTTCCAGTCGACCGAGACCGCGCCGGCATCGATGCCGAGCGTGGCGAAATTGTTCTGCGCCTCATGCAGCATCTCGGTGGCATGCAAGAGCGCCTTGGAGGGGATGCAGCCGACATTGAGGCAGGTGCCGCCGAGGCTGCCACGCCCCTCGACGCAGGCGGTCTTCAGCCCGAGCTGGGCGCAGCGAATGGCGCAGACATAGCCGCCGGGCCCGCCGCCGATCACGATCACGTCGTATTCTGCCATTGCGCGTCTCCCTTGATCAGCCCAGAAGGCCCCAGAGCAGGATGAAAACCGTTGCCAGCCAGCCCACGGTCCAGACGGCCGACCGCCACCACCGCACACCGAAGGCGTAGAGCGGCACATAGACCAGCCGGGCGGCGAGGTAAATCACCGCCGCCAGCTGGGTGAAGGGGTGCGCGCGGTCGGCAAAGGTCAGAACGGTGACTGCGACGGCGAACAGCACCAGCCCTTCGAGCTGGTTGTAACAGGCCCGCCGCAGCCGGCCGGCGATGCCGGTCAGACGCACGCCCTCATCGCGCGGACCCGCCAGATAGGAGCTGCCGAGCTGGCGGTTGGCCATCGCCGCGGCCAGCGCCAGCTGTGCGCAGGCGAGCAGGGCCGAAAGGCCCAGAACCATCACCTCAACCGTCATCGCCGCCCCCCTTTGCGCCCATCGCCAGCAGTTCGGACGCCCAATCGCCCACGATGCGCGACAGCTGCCCCGTCTCGCGCAGCCAGCCGCTGATGTTGTGCGAATCGCTGGGATGCGGGCACAGGCGCACGCAGTCGATCCCCTGCAGCCTTTCGGCAAAGCCGCGGTCGCGGGCATTGTCGGCGCCGAAATGCACGTCGATCCGGCCCCGGAAGCCGGAATCGCGCAGGAATTCGGCCATGTTGCCGAAGCGGCGGGCGGCGGCCAGTTCCTCCACCCGCGTGTCGAGCCCGCCGAACTCGTCATAGACCTTGCGGTTGAGCATGGTCTGCGGGGCGAGCGTCAGGATGCGCGCGGCACCGGTCAGCACGCCGACGATCACCGCCCCCCAGCCGCCGGCGCTGGTGCCGATGGTGCCATGCACGCGGTAGCGGGCGCAGATCCGGGTACGGATCAGCGCGGCGGTCTCCTCGATGTTCCCGGTCAGGCCGAGAAGCCCCTTCTGGTACCAGAACTGCCAGAAATCGCGCACATAGAAGGCGTCGACGGGCAACTCGTCCAGCGTGCGGCGGTATTCGGGCACGGGCAGCGTCGCGGCCCGGCTCATGCCGCCAAAGCCGATTATGGCTGCGGGCGCGTGCGCGCTCTTGCCGCGCACGATCGGCATGATGCGCCAGCCCGGGCTGCTGATGCGCGGAAAGCGCCGGGCGGTGCGTTCGATCATCGCCTCCTGCAGCGCGAAGAGCTTGGCGCGCAGCAGCTCCAGCTCCGCGTCCTGGCGCGCGACCCTCGCCTCCAGCGCGGCGATGCGTTCCTCGGGGGTCACCCGGCGGCACTCCGCCCCATTGGTGAATGTCGCGCACCAACCGGTTCACCGCGGGTTCCGGCGCGAGGGCATGCGCCCGCCTGTGGGGGTGCGGCCGCGAACGCCATGGCGCGAGAAGAGCGGCCGAACGGGCGCATGCCCGTGTCGCTGCGCGCCACGGGCGGGCTAGACCCGATTGGGCGCGGCATGTTTCACAGATCCATCAGCAGCCGCCGCGGATCCTCCAGCGCCTCCTTCACGCGCACCAGAAATGTGACCGCGCCCTTGCCGTCGACGATGCGGTGATCGTAGCTGAGCGCGAGATACATCATCGGCCGGATCGCGATCTGCCCGTCCACCACCACCGGGCGGTCCTGGATCTTGTGCATGCCGAGAATACCCGATTGCGGCGGGTTGAGGATGGGCGAGGACATCAGCGAGCCATAGACCCCGCCATTGGAGATGGTGAAGGTGCCGCCCTGCATCTCGGCCATGGTCAGCTTGCCCTCGCGCCCGCGGCTTCCGAGCTCGGTGATCTTCTTCTCGATGGCGGCAAAGCTCATCAGATCGGCGTCGCGCACCACCGGCACCACCAGGCCCGAGGGCGTGCCGACGGCCACCCCGATATGGTAGTAGTTCTTGTAGACGATCTCGTCGCCGGCGATCTCGGCATTGACCTCCGGGATCTCCTTCAGCGCGTGGCAGCAGGCCTTCACGAAGAAGGACATGAAGCCGAGCTTCACGCCGTGCTTCTTCTCGAACAGCGCCTTGTATTCGCTGCGCAGCGCCATGATCGCGGACATGTCCACCTCGTTGTAGGTGGTCAGGATGGCGGCGGTGTTCTGCGCCTCCTTCAGCCGCCGCGCGATGGTCTGGCGCAGCCGGGTCATGCGCACCCGCTCCTCGCGGTCGGCATCGCCGGCGGCGACCGGTGCCCGGGTTACGGCAGCCGGTGCCGGCGGAGCGCCTGCGGCGATCTTCGCCACCGCGTTCAGCACGTCCTCCTTCATCACCCTGCCGTCGCGGCCGCTGCCTGCGACCGAGCCGGGCGCAAGCCCCTTTTCGGCCATCAGCTTCTTCGCCGAGGGCGCATCCTCGACATCCCGCCCCGGCGCGGGTGCCGCTTCCGGTTCGCGCGCCGCGGCGGCGGGGGCAGGCGTCTCGCCCGCCGCGGCATCCGCACCGGTCTCGAGCACGGCGAGCCGGCCGCCGGCGCTGACCGTCTCGCCCTCGGGCACCAGAATCTCCGCCAGCCGGCCGGCCGCCGGTGCCGGGACCTCGACCGAGACCTTGTCGGTTTCCAGCTCGCACAGCATCTCGTCGGCCGCCACCATGTCGCCCGGCTTCTTGAACCAGGTGGCGACGGTGGCCTCGGTCACGCTTTCGCCCAGCGCCGGCACCATCACATCGACCCGTTCGGCCCCGGCCGCCTCAGCGGCGGCCGGCGCCGGTTCCGCCCCGGCCGGTTCCTCTGCCTCGGCCGCGGTCGCAACCGCAGCCGCAGCCGGCGCGGGGTCGGCCGGGGTGCCGTTGGCACGCGCCGCCGCGGGCGCCACGCCGGCCCCGTTGGTGGCGATGGTTGCCAGCAGCGCATCGACGCCGACCGTCTCGCCCTCGCCGACCACGATCTCGCTCAGCGTGCCCGCTGCCGGGCTCGGCACCTCGACGGTGACCTTGTCGGTCTCCAGCTCGCACAGCATCTCGTCGACGGCCACCTTGTCGCCGGGCTTCTTGAACCAGGTCGCGACCGTAGCCTCGGTCACGCTCTCGCCCAGGGTGGGGACCCTTACTTCCGCATTCATTGCCAATCCTCTCAGACGGTGATGGCCTCGGAGACGAGCGCCTCCTGCTCGGCCCTGTGCTTTGAGGCCAGCCCGGTCGCCGGCGAGGCCGCCGCGCGGCGGCCGACATATCTGGGCCGGGCGGTGGCGGCGCCGATACGGCCCAGCACCCATTCGATATTGGGCTCGACGAAGGTCCAGCCGCCCTGATTCTTGGGCTCCTCCTGACACCAGACCACCTCGGCCTGCTTGAAGCGGGCGAGCTCCTTGGTCAGCGACAGCGCCGGGAACGGGTAGAACTGTTCGAGCCGCATGAGATAGACATCGTCGGCCCCGGCCTCGTCGCGCGCCGCGAGCAGGTCGTAATAGACCTTGCCCGAGCACATGACGACACGCCTGATCTCGTCATCGGGCCGCAGCTCGGTGGTCGAGCTGCCATATTGCGCGTCGTCCCACAGCACGCGGTGGAAGGACGAACCCTCGGCCATGTCCTCGAGCTTCGAGACGCAGCGCTTGTGGCGCAGCAGCGATTTCGGCGTCATCAGCACCAGCGGCTTGCGGAAGCTGCGATGGAGCTGCCGGCGCAGGATGTGGAAATAGTTGGCCGGGGTGGTGCAGTTGGCGACGATCCAGTTGTCCTCGGCGCAAAGCTGCAGCTAGCGCTCCAGCCGGGCCGAGGAATGCTCCGGCCCCTGGCCCTCATAGCCATGGGGCAGCAGCATCACCAGCCCGGACATGCGCAGCCATTTCGATTCGCCGGAACTGACGAACTGGTCGATCAGGATCTGGGCGCCATTGGCGAAATCGCCGAACTGCGCCTCCCACAGCACCAGCGCATTGGGCTCGGCCAGCGAATAGCCGTATTCGTAGCCGAGCACGGCATATTCGGAGAGCATGGAGTCGACCACCTCGTAATGGGCCTGACCCTCGCGGATGTGGTTGAGCGGGAAGTAGCGCTCTTCGGTCAGCTGGTCGACGATCGCCGAATGGCGCTGGCTGAAGGTGCCGCGGGTGCTGTCCTCGCCCACCAGCCGCACCGGATAGCCCTCGTTCAGGAGCGAGCCGAAGGCCAGCGCCTCGGCCATCGCCCAGTCGATGCCCTCGCCCGATTCGACCATGGCCCGGCGGTTCTCGAACAGCCGCTTGACGGTGCGGTGCGGGTGCACGCTGTCGGGGATCTCGCTCAGCGCCATGCCGATACGGCGCAGCGTGTCGGCGGGCACCGCTGTGGCACCGCGCTGGTATTCGCCATCCTCGCGCCCCAGACCCGCCCAGCGGCCGTCCAGCCAGTCGGCCTTGTTGGGCCGGTAGTCGGGGGCGCTGTCGAACTCCTCGTTCAGCCGGGCCTGAAAGGCGGCCTTCATGTCCTCGATCTCGCCTTCCGGGATCAGCCCGTCGGCGACCAGCCGCTCGGTATAGAGCTGCAGCGTGGTCTTGTGCTTCTTGATCCGCTGATACATCAGCGGCTGGGTGAACATGGGCTCGTCGCCCTCATTGTGCCCGAAGCGGCGATAGCAGAACATGTCGATCACCACGTCCCTGCCGAATTTCTGGCGGAACTCGGTCGCCACCTTGGCGGCGTGCACCACCGCCTCGGGATCGTCGCCATTGACGTGGAAGATCGGCGCCTCGACCATCAGCGCGATGTCGGTGGGGTAGGGCGAGGAGCGCGAATTGTGCGGCGCGGTGGTAAAGCCGATCTGGTTGTTCACCACGATGTGGATGGTGCCGCCCGTCTTGTGCCCGCGCAGGCCCGACAGACCGAAGCATTCGGCCACGATGCCCTGCCCGGCAAAGGCGGCATCGCCATGCAGCAGCACCGGCATCACCTGCCTGCGTTCGTGATCGTCGCGCTGCGCCTGCTTGGCACGCACCTTGCCCAGCACCACCGGATTGACCGCTTCCAGATGCGAGGGATTCGCGGTCAGCGACAGATGCACGACATTGCCGTCGAATTCGCGGTCCGACGAGGTGCCCAGATGGTATTTCACGTCGCCCGAGCCGTCGACATCCTCCGGCTTGAAGCTGCCGCCCTGGAATTCGTTGAAGATCGCCCGATAGGGCTTCTGCATCACGGTGGCGAGGATGTTGAGCCGCCCGCGATGCGGCATGCCGATCACGATCTCCTTCACCCCCAGCGCGCCGCCGCGCTTGATGATCTGTTCCATCGCCGGCACCAGCGCCTCGGCGCCGTCGAGGCCGAAGCGCTTGGTGCCGGTGTATTTCACATGCAGGAACCGCTCGAAGCCCTCCGCCTCGACCAGCTTGTTGAGGATCGCGCGCCGTCCCTTGCGGGTGAAGGCGATCTCCTTGCCCAGCCCCTCGATGCGTTCCTTCAGCCACCCCGCCTGCTCGGGGTCGGAGATGTGCATGTACTGCAGCGCGAAGGTGCCGCAATAGGTACGCTTGACCAGCGCGATGATCTCGCGAATGCTCGCCGTTTCCAGCCCCAGCACGTTGTCGAGAAAGATCGGCCGGTCCATGTCGGCCTCGGTGAAGCCGTAGGTCTTCGGGTCGAGTTCGGGGTGATCGGCCGGCGGGCGCAGTGCCAGCGGATCGAGATCGGCGGCGAGATGGCCGCGGATGCGGTAGGCGCGGATCAGCATCAGCGCGCGCAGGCTGTCCAGCGTGGCCTGGCGCAGCTGCGCCTCGCTCGGCGCCACGCCGCGGGACTCGACCTTTGCCCTGATCTTCGCCTCGGTCTTCGCGACCGCCTCGCCCCAGTCGCCATCGAGCGCCGAGACCAGATCGCCGCGCGGCGTGGGCGGCCAGTCGGGCCGCGCCCAGGACGGTCCGGCGGCCTCGCGCTGAACCTCCAGCGCCGGATCGCCGAGCGCGGCGAAGAATTCCTGCCAGCTTTCATCGACCGAGGCGGGATCGGCGGCGTACTGCGCATAGAGCCGCTCGATGAACACGGCGTTCTGCCCCTGCAGGAAGGAGGAGGAGTGGAAGATCTCGTTCGGCGACTGTTCGGTCATCTGCATCCGGGCCGGAGCCCGCCTTCTCTTCCGCCGGGTCCGTTTGCGCGATCCCCCCGGCACGGGATCCGTTCGCGCCAGCCGGGACGGGCGCCATGCCCGTCCCGCGCCTGTCTACCCGATCGCCTTCAGCACCGCCTCGCCCAGCGTGGCGGGGCTGTCGGCCACCACGATGCCGGCCGAGCGCATGGCCTCGATCTTGTCCTCCGCCCCGCCCTTGCCGCCGGAGATGATCGCGCCGGCATGGCCCATGCGGCGGCCCGGCGGCGCGGTGCGCCCGGCGATGAAGCCGGCGACCGGCTTGGACCGGCCCGCCCGCGCCTCATCCTTGAGGAACTGCGCGGCGTCCTCCTCGGCCGATCCGCCGATCTCGCCGATCATGATGATCGAGCGGGTCTCGTCATCGCCCAGGAACCTTTCCAGCACGTCGACGAACTCCGTGCCCTTGATCGGGTCGCCCCCGATGCCGATGCAGGTGGACTGTCCGAGCCCGACATCGGTGGTCTGCTTCACGCCTCATAGGTCAGGGTCCCGGAGCGCGAGACGACGCCCACCGAGCCGCGCTTGTGGATATGGCCGGGCATGATGCCGATCTTGCACGCCTCCGGGGTGATGATGCCGGGGCAGTTGGGCCCGATCAGCACCGATTTCGAGCCCTCCAGCGCCCGCTTGACCTTCATCATGTCCAGCACCGGGATGCCCTCGGTGATGCACACGATCAGCGCCATCTCGGCGTCGATCGCCTCCAGTATCGCGTCGGCGGCGAAGGGCGGCGGCACATAGATCACCGTGGCATCGGCCTCGGTCGCCTTGCGCGCCTCGGCCACCGTGTCGAAGACCGGCAGGCCGATATGGGTGGTCCCGCCCTTGCCCGGCGTCACGCCGCCGACCATCCGGGTGCCGTATTCGATCGCCTGTTCGGTGTGGAACGTGCCCTGGCTGCCGGTCAGCCCCTGGCAGATGACGCGGGTGTTTTCATCGACGAGTACGGCCATGGGCTCTCCGTTCAGATGGGTCTCAGCAAGGCGTGGATGTTGTCATCGAATGGCAGGTTGAGCGGGTTCACGAGGCTCAGCCGCAGACCGGCCCGGCGCGCGATCTCGCGCAGGCTGTCGAGCGTGAAGTAGTTGACGTGGTCGGGATGGCGGAAGCCGCACCAGTTGCGGCCGATCAGCCGCCGGTTGACCGAGCCGAAATTCGGTACCTTGACATAGATCGCTCCGCCCGGCTTCAGCACGCGGTGCGCCCCTTCCAGCACCGGCAGCGCCTGCGGCTCATGCTCCAGATAGCTGCGCATCACGATGCCGTCGAAATGCGCCTCGGGGAACCGGCCGATCACCTCCAGCGTCGCGCCCTGCAGGCAGTACCCGCCCAGCGCCCGCATGCGCGCATCGGCCTCGGCCGCCAGCCGGCGCGAGATCTCGATGCCGCAGGGGGTAAAGGGCGCGGCAAGCCGGCTGCCGTCGCCGCAGCCGATATCGAGCACCGCGCCGCCATCGCCGAACCAGCGCCGGTACTTCGCCATCTCGTCGCGGCGAAACAGGCGGGTGCGCAGCCGGGTGGCGTAATCGAGGCCGTAAAGCGCCGGTGCCGCCTTCAGCCGCCGCCCGGCCTCCTCGGCAAAGCTGCTCTCCCAGGCGTATTCCTCCTCCAGCGCTTCGCTGGCCGGCGGGTTGGTGAGATAGACGAAGCCGCAGCCGCGGCAGCGGCCGATCTGCCAGCCATCGCGGCTGTAGCGGGGCAGCGGTTCGGCGTCGCGGGCCGCGCAAAGCGGACAGGCCCGCGCCGCGGGTGCCGCTGCGCGCTCCTCGGTTTCGCTCAGAGAGGTCGCGTTCATCCGGCGACCCTCCGCTGCGATCCCGTGCCGGGCGCAGATCCGGTTCGGACCGCAGGAGGCAGCCGCAGCCGATCAAGCCGGGACAGGGGCAGGCCTGCGCGCCCGATCATTGCGTCGCCTCCGCGAAATGCCGGGTCAGGCCGAGCACGACGATCTTGCCGTGGTTCTCGATCCTGAGGGTCCTCGGCGGCGGAAAACCCGGCAGGCGATAGAGCCGGAACGCCCCGGCCAGCTTGAGGCCCTGGAGGACCGGGCCGCCGAAGCGCTGCCAGCCTTTGCCAAGGATCTCATCGGCCTGCACATCGGCAAGGGCCATCAGCGTGCCGGTGTCCAGATCGCTGGTGCCGGCAAGCTGCAGCATGCACTGCGCGGCGGTGCCATCGGGATAGTACTGGGCGTTCAGGAAGGCCGCGGCGTAGCGAACGCTGCCGGCGACCAGATCCGGGCGGGGGATCACGGCAAACAGGCCGAAGCCGTCTGTCGTGCGGCCCATCACCGCTTCCGGCTCCGTGAGATGGGGTTTCACCGTGTCGACACCGGGGCGGTCCATGAACTCGACGCAGATCGCCCGCAGCGCGCCCCAGGCGGCTTCGGGGTTGACCGGCTCGGCGGCGCCGGGTCCGGCCGGGAACAGCGCCAGTCCGGCGGTGAGGATTGCGGCCCGGATCCGGCCTCTGGGACGCCTGCAGGGCATCGCGCTACTCCCTCCGCATCAGCCGCTCGGCCGCCTTGCCGCTGAGATAGACATGGGTGCCGTCGGGCGGGAGACCGTCGGTCTCCTCCAGCAGGCAGTGCAGTACCATCTCCAGCCCCAGCGCGTCGGGCCGGTCGGCGTAGAGATTGCAGGCCGGCCGCTTGGCCGCGGCGCGCACCTCCTCGACGGTGATTTCGCAGTTGGGGTGCCCCTCGACCCGGCCCAGCACGTCGGGATCGTCGATTGTCTCGAGTATAACCCCGTGTTCGAGGCGCTTGACCCGTGAAACCGAGCCCGCCCAGGGGCAGCCCTCCTGCGCCACTGCCGGCAGGGCGATCAGAAGTGCGAGAAGGATGGCGATCGCACGCATCACGTCCCCTCCGCCGCCAGCCCCTCGGGGCAGGATTTCGGGCCATGGACGACCAGCGCCAGCCAGGTCAGCCCGTCATGGGGATAGTCGAGGATGCGCAGCGGGGCCGCGGCCGTGCCGGTGGTGACGATGAAGCGGCGCGCATCGCTGCCTTCGGGAACCAGCCGGGTGCCGAGATCGGCGGCAAGCCGGGCGCGCAGCGCCTCGACCGCGCTGTCGGGCTGCGGCGCCTGATAGGAGACGCGGCAGCTGCATCCGCCATCGCCCTCGGCCAGCGAGGCGACGATCTCGCTGCGGTCGTCATTGTAGAGCCCCGCCTCGCTGCGGTTCATTCCGGCCGCCGCCACGGCCTCGGCAAACCCCGCGAAATCCGGTGCGGTGCGCACGCAGATGCGCGAGGCGATGTCGGCGCGCATCTGGTACCATTCGGCCGGCCTGGCCTGCGGCGCCTGCGCGGGCAGTTCGGGCGCGGCCGTCCGTTCCGCCCCGCAGCCGGCCAGCGCCAGCAGCGCCATTCCCAAACCGGCAGCCCGCAGCCGCATCGCTCTAGCCCTTCACCGCCCTGACGATCTTCTCGGCCGCATCGGCGAGATCGTCCGCCGCGATCACGTTGAGACCGGATTCGGCGATGATCTGCTTGCCGAGCTCGACATTGGTGCCTTCCAGCCGCACCACCAGCGGCACCTTCAGACCGACCTCGCGCACTGCCGCGATCACGCCCTCGGCGATGACGTCGCAGCGCATGATGCCGCCGAAGATGTTGACCAGTATGCCCTTCACATTCGGGTCGGAGGTGATGATCTTGAAGGCTTCGGTCACCTTCTCCTTGGTCGCGCCGCCGCCGACATCGAGGAAGTTCGCCGGCTCCGCGCCGTAGAGCTTTATGATGTCCATCGTCGCCATGGCCAGCCCGGCGCCGTTGACCATGCAGCCGATCTCGCCATCGAGCGCGATGTAGTTGAGATCGAATTTAGAGGCGGCGAGTTCCTTGGGATCCTCCTCGCTCTCGTCGCGCAGATCGGCGATGTCGGCATGGCGGTAGAGCGCGTTGGAATCGAAGCCCATCTTGGCGTCGAGACAGCGCAGCTCGCCCGTCCTGGTCAGGATCAGCGGGTTGATCTCGACCAGTTCGAGATCCTTTTCGACAAAGAGGCGGTAGAGCGCCGCGACCAGCCGCACGCACTGCTTGAATGCCGGCCCCTTCAGCCGCAGGGCAAAGCCCACCTTGCGGCCGTGAAAGGGCTGCATGCCGGTGGCGGGATCGACGCCGAAGGTCAGGATGCGCTCGGGCGTGTTGCGCGCGACCTCCTCAATGTCCATGCCGCCCTCGGTGGAGACCACGAAGGAGATGCGCGAGCTCTTCCGGTCGACCAGCAGCGAGAGGTAGAACTCGCTCTCGATATCCGAGCCTTCCTCGATATAGACCCGGTTGACGGTCTTGCCGGCCGGTCCGGTCTGGGCGGTGATCAGCGTGCGGCCCAGCATGCGCTCGGCCTCCTGCGCCGCCTCCTCGACCGAATGGGCCAGCCGCACGCCGCCCTTCTCGCCCGCCTCGGGTTCCTTGAACCGGCCCTTGCCGCGGCCGCCGGCATGGATCTGCGCCTTGACCACCCAGACCGGGCCGTCCAGCTCGCCGGCCGCGCGCTTGGCATCCTCGGCCCGCAGCACCGGCCGGCCGTCCGAGACCGGGGCGCCATAGGCCTTCAGCAGCTGCTTGGCCTGATACTCGTGAATATGCATGGGCGCCCCCGTCGATGGTTGCAGCTGTCGGTCCGGTCCGGCTTCGGGCCTGATAGCACCGGCCCGGCCGAATACAACGCCGATTCCCCAATATTCCATGAAGATCAGCCGCAAGGGGGATTATGTGATCACACCACGTTTTACCGTGATCACACAAAATTACCCTGGCGTCGAATCGCCCCGAACCGCCGCTGCCGGCGAGACCCCCGCCTGCCGGGACTGCGGGCAGGCCCGGTGGGCCAGCGCCGGCGCGAGAGGCCATGCGGTCGTGAAGCGCGCGCGTCGTCCCGGTCGCTTGCGTGCGACCGGGGCCGGGTGCGGTCCGGCGAACCAGCGGTACCGGAGGCGGCGTCAGCCCAGCGTGGCGTCGATGTTCCTGCAGGCCTCGACCAGCCCCTTCACGGCGGCAACCGACTTGTCGAACATCGCCTGTTCGTCCTTGTTGAGCGCGATTTCCACGACCCGCTCCACCCCGTTGGCGCCGATGATCACCGGGACGCCGACATAGAGACCCTTGAGCCCATAGGCGCCGTCGACCCAGGCCGCGCCCGGCAGCAGGCGGTGCTGGTCGCGCAGATAGGATTCGGCCATCTGCACCGCCGCGGTCGCCGGCGCGTAATAGGCCGAGCCTTCCTTCAGCAGGCCGACGATCTCGGCCCCGCCGTCACGGGTGCGCTGGATGATCTCGTCGATACGCTCCTGCGTCGACCAGCCCATCGCGACCAGATCGGGCAGCGGGATCCCGCCCACGGTGGAGTAGCGCTGCAGCGGCACCATGGTGTCGCCATGGCCGCCCAGCACGAAGGCGGTGACATCGCGCACCGACACGCCGAATTCCCGGGCGAGGAAGTAGCGGAACCGCGCGCTGTCCAGAACCCCGGCCATGCCGATGATCTTGTTGCGCGGCAGGCCGGTGAATTCGCGCAGCGCCCAGACCATGGCGTCGAGCGGATTGGTGATGCAGATGACGAAGGCGTTCGGGCAATGGGTCTTGATGCCGTTCGCGACCGATTTCATCACCTTCAGATTGATGCCGAGCAGATCGTCGCGGCTCATGCCCGGCTTGCGCGGCACCCCGGCGGTGACGATGCAGACATCGGCATCGGCCAGATCGGCGTAGTCACCGGTGCCCGAGAGCCGGACATCGAAGCCGGCCACCGGGCTCGATTCGGCAATGTCGAGCGCCTTGCCCTGGGGCAGTCCTTCCTTGATGTCGAAGAGCAC
>RFIR01000406.1 GCA_003695135.1 Alphaproteobacteria bacterium
CGACGGGCAGAAGATGGGCGAGGGCGCGATGTCGGGCCAGAGCCAGCCGATCGAGTACTGGAATCCGGGGCTGGGCAACTATTACGCCAACGGCTTTTCGGGGCTGATCGACAATTTCGAGATCTCCAGCCCCAACCCCTCGGTGCGGCTGTCCGATTTCAACAGCCTGTTCGGCCCGAACAACCCGCCCCAGGTGATCGGCAGCGCCCGGGACGACACCATCCAGGCCTCGAATTTCGACGACCTCATCGATGCCGGCGACGGCGACAATCTGGTCACCGCCAGGCAGGGTGCGGATGTGGTGCAGACCGGCTCGGGCAACGACATCGTCTATGCCAATGCCGGCAACGACCGGGTCAAGGGCGGCAGTGGCGACGACTGGATCAACGGCGCGGACGGCAATGACTGGCTGTCGGGCCAGTCCGGCAACGACCGGATCATCGGCGGCCATGGCCTCGACACCATCTTCGGCGGGGCGGGCGACGATTCGATCCTCGGCGGCTATGGCGCCGATCTGATCCATGCCGGGGACGGCGCCAATTCGGTCTCCGGCGGCTACGGCTTCGACACCATCTATGGCGGCACCGATGCCGACCGCATCCAGGCCAATCGCGGCAATGACCGCGTCGAGGCCGGCGACGGCGCCGACTGGCTGGCCGGCGGGCGGCATGACGACCTGCTGTTCGGGGGGCGCGGCGGCGACACGCTGCGCGGCAGCTATGGCGACGACCGGCTCTATGGCGAGGGTGGCGATGACACGCTCAATGGCGGCACCGGCGACGACTACCTCTCCGGCGGGGCCGGCAACGACCGGCTGCAGGCCAATGGCGGCCACGACACGCTCAAGGGCGGGGCCGGCGACGACCTGCTCATTCTCGGCACCGGCCGCAAGACGCTGATCGTCGGCGACGGGCATGGTCATGACAAGGTGATCGGCTTCAGGCCGGCCCTGGCCCAGATCGACATGACCGCGACCGCGCTGACCGGCTTTGGCGATCTCACGCTGACCAACGGCCCGCAGGGCGTCACCGTCGATTACGGCACCGGCAGCCTGCTGCTGCAGGGCCTGCATGTCGGCGACCTTTCGCCGGGCGACTTCCTGTTCGGCTGACGGCCGGGCGGCGGCGGGGGCGGGCGCACCCGCCCCCTGCCCTCACTCCATCGCGGTGTCGATGATGCTCGGCTGCGGGTCGGACATGTGCCCGGGCTGGTAGGTGACATAGCCCGAACCGTACGCCCCGACCCAGGCGCCGAGATAGGTGGCGATGTCGGCCCGCAGCTTCAGCACGTCGACATCGGTGATGTTGCAAAACAGCCCGGCCGCGTTCTTGGCCGCGCCGTTCTCGAACAGATCGGCATAGGTGACCGAGCGCGTGCCCGCCGGCACCGCCAGCGCCGCGGTGCCGTTCTGCCAGGCGGTGATGACGCCCGCGGCATCGGTGACGATCTGCTGGCCGTGCCCGGTGCCGAGATTGTCGGCATCCACGCTCGGTGCCGCGCCCACAGCCCCGGCCCCCCAGCGCGGGCCGCCGGTCCCACCGGAAAAGAGATTGTGGCTGTTGATGTTGGCGCCGGTGGCCGAGATGGTCCAGTAATTGTTGGGCCCCGTCGAGGTGCCCGGTCCGAATGCAGCCTGGTTCTTCTTCAACCGCGGCATGAGCGTGTTGCCGATCTGCTTGCAGCCACCCTGCGCGCGCGCAATGGTCGGATTGTTGATTTGCTGGCCGACGCAGGTATTGCCCTTGATCTCGCAGTTGATCGAGCCCGCCCAGGGCTGGCTACCCACCTCGTCGATGTCGATGCCGCCGATGGTGGAGAAGTCGTAGACCGGCAGGATGATGTTGGCCAGCACATAGACCCCGTTCTTGCGCATCATCTGGAAGGCGATGCCGGCCTGGTGATAGCCGGGATTGCCGCCCGTGGCCGGGTCGGAGTTGCACAGATGGCCGACGATGACGTTGTCGCGGATGGTCAGGCCCTGCACCTCGCGCTCCACCTGCCCCCAGCCGGGCTGGAACGGGTCGAGCACCTCGATGGGGTTGATGAACACGTCGCGGATCACGTTGCGCGAGATCGAGACGTTCGCCTTGCAGCGCAGATTGGTCGAGCGGTAGACGTCGTGGATGAAGCAGTCCTCGATGCGGAAATCCCGCGCCCCGTCGCCATTCGTCTGCAGCCCGATCCCGGTCAGCGCCCGCTTGGTGTAGAGGTTGTCGGAGGTATAGCTCGCCGGCTGGTCGCAATGGACCTCGCAGCGGATGAACTCCACGTTCCTGACCGCCATCACCTGCACCACATAACCGTTCAGACCGCCATCGGCATCGGTGGCGAGCGAGGGCTTGTAGAATTCCAGGTTGCGGAAGCGCCAGAAATCGCAGGGCCCGCCATTGTTGAGGTTGAGCCCGCCCAGCCGCGCCACGCCCGAGCGGTTGACGATGGTCTCGGTCTGCCCGTAGCCCCAGGTGAAGCTGCGGTCGGCCGGATCGGACTGGATGGTGCAGTAAGCGGTGTTGGAATCGCTCAGCACCAGCTCCGAATAGACCCCCGCGCGCAGGTTGATGGTGTTGCCCGAGCGCGCCGCCGGTCCCAGCGCGATCACCGCGTTGAGCTCGCCATCGCCGCGCACGTCATAGCGGCCCGGCACGATGGTGACAGCGAGGCTGGAGCCGTCGTCGAACACCAGCGTGTAGCTGCCCG
>RFIR01000061.1 GCA_003695135.1 Alphaproteobacteria bacterium
GCCCCGCCGCCTGCCCGGCAGGCATCACCGGGGCCGCCCCGCCCCTCTCCCAGCCCCGGCGCTTGTGCGCCCGCACCCGGGTGGCCGGCGCCTCCTGATCGATGGCATCGCCCGAACGCACCGCCCCGGGATCGGCCCCGGCAAAGCGGGCCAGCGCCCAGGCCGCGCCCACCGTATCGGCAATGCCGAGCCGCGTGCCGAGCCCCAGATCGGCCGCGCCATCCTGCATCGCCTGCGCCAGCGCCGCCTCGCCGCCGAAGAGATGCGCGACGCCGGAGATGTCGAGCAGGAGCGTCTCTGCCCCCTCCACCCCCACCCAGGGGCTGAAGCGGCCGGCCCAGCGGCGCAGCGCGGCCAGGAACGCCGCCTCGGCCGGCGGATCGGCCGGGCGGGTCACCAGATCGGGGCAGATCGCGCGGGCATCGGCCAGCGGCATGCCACGCTTCAGCCCCGCCGCCTCGGCCCGCTGCGACAGGCTGGCCAGGATCTGCGCCTGGCCTGCGCTGGCGACCACGGCAAAGGGCGCCTCGACGGGGCTGCGCCGCAGCACCCGCTCGGCGGCGAGGCGGGGAAACCACAGCGCGAGGATACGACGGGCGGGCGGGGTCTTCATCGGCGGGGCATCGGCAAATGTTCGCTTTATGTTCCTGTTAGCCGATTCCCTGCCCCGGGTCGAGTCGCGCCTCGACGCCGGTCGGGCCGGCAGACGGGCTGTTGAGGCTCGGACAGATCCGAGACGTTGAAAGGAAGTCGGGGTGCTCCGAAGCTTTGTTGAGAGACAAGAGAGAAGGGGAACCCCGTGCAGGTTTTCGGCCTGCCAGGACAGGTAATCGGGAACGGGCGGGCTGCGTCACGCCTTCCTGGCGCGAAGACGCCGGATATCGAAGCGGCAAGGCGGCGTGACGCGCTCGGGCGCTGGCATGCGGCGTGGCCGGATCGCCCCGGCTGCTGCCTTCACGGGCGTGCGCAAGGCGCGACGCCCCTGCCGCCCCCACGATACCCCTGGACAGGGATCACCCCCGCACCACCTCTGCCAACACGATGCGGGGACCCCCTCAAATCCGCTCTCGCCTCTCAGATGACCTGAGCCAGCACGGATTCTTGACGCAGGCCTCGCCGCGCTGGCACGGTGAATGCCATGTCCGATGCCCCGGCCTTCACGCTCGACCCGGCCGCCTTCGCCGCCGATCCCTACCCCGCGCTTGCGCAGATGCGCCGCGAGGCGCCCATCGCCAACGTGCCGGCGCTGGGGGCAACGCTGATCACCCGTCATGCCGACGTGATCGCCGCCGAACCGAAGGTGGAGATCTTCTCCTCGCGCCAGCCGCAGGGGCTGATGACGCGCCTGATGGGCGAGAACATGATGCGCAAGGACGGCCATTCGCACATGGCCGAACGCCGCGCGATCCTGCCCGCCATCTCGCCGCGCACAGCGGCGGCGGTGTGGAAGGCGCGGTTCGTCGAACACGCCGAGGCGCTGCTTGCGGCAATGGCCCCGCGCGGGGCAGGCGATATCCTCACCGACTACGCGATGGCGCTGTCGGGGCACGCGCTGCGCCACATCACCGGGCTTGTGAATCTGAGCTGGCAGCAGATCGACGCGGTCAGCCAGGGGATGATCGACGGCATTGCCAATTACCTCGGCGATCCGGAGATCGAGGCGCGCTGCAACGCCGCCACCGCGCTCATCGACGAGGCGATCGACGAGCGCCTGCCCGAGATCGCGCGCAACCTCGATCATTCGCTGATCGCGGTGCAGCTGGCCGCCGGGCTGGACGAGCCGGCCATCCGCGCCAATGTGAAGCTCGCCATCTCGGGCGGGCAGAACGAGCCGCGCGACGCCATCGCCGGTGCGGTGTGGGCGCTGCTGACCCATGACGAGGCGCTGGCGGCGGTGCGGGCGGGCGAGGTGAGCTGGCTTGCCGCCTTCGAGGAATACGCCCGCTGGATCTCGCCCATCGGCATGAGCCCCCGCGAGGTGCATGCCGATTCCGAGTTCGCCGGGGTGCGGTTTGCGCCCGGTGACCGGGTGTTCCTGATGTTCGGCTCGGCCAACCGCGACGAGGCGGTGTTCGAGGCCCCCGACATCTTTGACGTTCGCCGCGACAACGCCGCCTCGGTGGCCTTCGGCGCCGGTCCGCATTTCTGCGCCGGGGCCTGGGCGTCGCGCTGCCTGATTGCCGAGGTTGCACTGCCGATGCTGTTCGACCGCCTGCCCCGGCTGCGGCTCGATCCGCGCGCCGGTCCGGTGGAATTCACCGGCTGGGCATTCCGCGGCCCCCGCTCCGTGCCCTGCCGGTGGGATTAGTCGCGCTGCGCGGCCGCCGGTGCCTCGGGGCGGGCGGCGGGCCTGACGGCGGCCCAGGCGGCGGCGGTCGGGGTGAGCCGGGCGACATTCTGTCGCCGGGAGCATCGGGTGGTACCGCCAAGGATGAACGGGAGGGTCGAGCGCATGCAGGCGACATGGCGATAGGGGCTCTGCGCCCTCTGCGACCCGCCCCACCGGATCGCCGAGCTCAACCCGCTGATCGACGCCCACCGAATCAGATGTCCTGAGCCGGCAGACGGGCTTGGCGAAGCGCGTCCCGGCTGCTAGGCCGACCCCGAGCGGCAGTCAGGCGCAGGGAACCGGACATGCAGACCCCCAGGGCAGTCGTCTTCGACATCGGCAACGTGCTGATCAACTGGGATCCCGATCTGCTCTATGCCCGGCTGATCCCCGATGCCGAGGACCGCGCCGCCTTCTTCCGTGCCACCCGGATCGAGGAGATGAATGCCGAGGTCGACCGCGGCGCCGATTTCCACGATCACATCTACGCCCATGCCGCCGAATATCCCGAGCACGCCGAACTGATCCGCGCCTGGCACGACCGCTGGGCCGAGATGCTGCGGCCAGCCATCGACGGCTCCATCGCGCTGCTGCGGCTGTTGCGCCGGCGCGGCGTGCCGGTGCATGCGCTGTCGAATTTCGGCGCCGGCAGCTTCGATCTGGCCTGTACCATCTATCCGGTGCTGAGCGAGTTCGACGTGCCGGTAATCTCGGGCCGGGAAGGCCATGTGAAGCCCGAGCCGGAGATCTACGAGATTCTTGAACGGCGCACCGGGCTGTCGGGCGCCGATCTGTTCTTTACCGACGACAGGCCCGAGAACATCGGCGCGGCGCGCCGCCGCGGCTGGCAGGGCCATGTGTTCCGCAACCCCGCCGCGCTGGCGCTGGAACTGGTCGAGCTGGGGCTGATCGAGCCGCACGAGATGCCGTGAGCCCGACCGGCCCGGGGCCGAGTCGTCGAAACGTCCGTGGAGATGATCTGGAGCGGGCGATGAGATTCGAACTCACGACCCTTACCTTGGCAAGGTAATGCTCTACCCCTGAGCTACGCCCGCATCCGAAGTGCGGTGGATTTAGGAGATTCCCGCAGCGAAGGCAAGGGGCAGATAGGGACCGCTCTTGCCGCGGCCCGGGCCGCAGGTTAGGCCGGCGCGGAGCGGGAGGGATGGCGATGCCGATGGACGAGAAAGAGCTTCTGGAATTCCTCGACCGGCACGGCATCGGCTGGCGACGGTTCGCCCATCCGCCGCTGCATACGGTCGAGCAGAGCCGGGCGGTGCGGGCCGAGCTGGGCGATCTGCCCGGCGCGCATGTCAAGAACATGTTCCTCAAGGACAAGAAGGGGGTTCTGGTTCTCGTCACCTGTCTGGAGGATCGCCGCATCCGCCTGCAGGAGCTGGAGCGTGTCATCGGGACGAAACGGCTGAGCTTTGCCAGCGCCGAGCGGCTGTGGACCCATCTCGGCGTGCGCCCCGGCGCGGTCACGCCGCTGGCGCTGGTCAACGACCGCAACGACCATGCGGTTCGGCTGGTGCTGGATGCGCAGATGATGCGGATGGACCCCATCTATTGCCACCCGCTCGACAACACGGCGACGGTGGCGGTCGGACGGGACGATCTTGAACGCTTTTTCGCCCTGACCGGCCATGTGCCGCAGCTGGTCGATTTCGACGCGCTGGAAAAGGCGACGGAACGGCCCTTGGCAGCGCAACCGCGCGTCTCTAGATAGAGGCGGACATTGAGCCGTGCCCGGCTCGGCAGGGCGGGCCCGGCAGGGCCCGGGTCGAACGGGCGAGTGGAAAGGATCGACTATGCTGGCAGAGAATGGCGCGACCGCCGTCGCCCCGATCAAGGACGGGACCGAGGCGACCTTCATGGCCGATGTCGTGGACGCCTCGCATGAGGTGCCGGTGATCGTCGACTTCTGGGCGCCCTGGTGCGGCCCGTGCAAGACGCTGGGACCGGCGCTGGAGGCCGAGGTCACCGCGCAGCGCGGCAAGGTGCGGCTGGTCAAGATCGATGTCGACCGGAACCAGAACATCGCCGCGCAGATGCGCATCCAGTCGATCCCGGCGGTCTATGCCTTCGTAGACGGCCGGCCGGTCGACGGCTTTCTCGGCGCCCAGCGCCCGGCGCAGGTGAAGGAATTCGTCGCCCGCATCGCCGGTATGGGCAGCGCCGCTGCCGATCTGGAGGAAACCATCGCGGCGGCCGAGAAGATGCTGGCCGACGGCGCGCTGGCCGATGCCGCCCAGACCTTCGCCGCCATCCTCGCCAAGGAGCCGGAGAACCTGCGCGCCATGGCCGGTCTGATCCGGGCCCATGTCGCCGCCGGCGAGCTGGAGCAGGCACGCCAGATGCTGGCCATGGTGCCCGAGGCGGCCGCGAACGATCCGCATGTCGCCGCGGCGCGGGCCGAGATCGAGCTGCTGGAGGCCGGCGCCGATGCCGGAGAGATCGGCCAGCTGCGCCAGAAGCTGCAGGACAACCCCGACGACCGGCAGGCGGCGATGGATCTGGCGCTGGCGCTGATCGGCAAGCGCCAGCATGAGGAGGCGATGGACGTGCTGCTCGAGCTGTTCCGCCGCGACCCGGAATGGAATGACGGCGCGGCCAAGGCCCAGCTCTTCAAGCTGTTCGAGATGCTCGGCCCCAGCGATCCGCTGACCCTGAAGGGCCGCCGGCGGCTGTCCTCGATGATCTTCAGCTGACGGGTCGGTCATGCGGCGTTTCTCGCTGGCGGATCTGCCGGATACCATTCCGGTCTTTCCGCTGCCGGGGGCGCTGCTTCTGCCCCGCGCGCGGCTGCCGCTGA
>RFIR01000062.1 GCA_003695135.1 Alphaproteobacteria bacterium
CGCGATTGGCCCGAGAACGTGGCCGGGGTGCCGGTGGGCGCAGATCTGGAGTTGTCGATGGCGTTCCCGGGCGTATGGATGACCGAAAGCGAGAGGCTGGTCTATCGCGTCGTGCCGAAATGCGCCTGTTCCACCATCGGGCAGGCGATGTATTTCGCCGATCACGGCAGGTTTTTCGACGGCGACATCCACGATGCCGACAGCGGCATCCTGAAATGGGCGCAGGAAGACGCCCAGCCGCGCATCGCCGCGCGGGTGCGCGGGTGCGACGCGGTCACCTTCACCTGCGTGCGCAACCCCTACACCCGCATCCTGTCGTGCTTCTTCGACAAGATCTGCGGCATCCAGCGCAATGGCCGGCGCTACCGCGCCAACCAGCTGCCCGGCCTGCTGCGCCGCTATGGCGTCGTCATCGAGGGCGAGGATTTCGACCAGATCGCCATGTTCCGCCGCTTCCTGCTGTTTGCCCGCGACACCATCCGCTTCCGCAAGCCGATGGAGCCGGACATCCACTGGTCGTCCTGCGCCGGCCATGTCTCGACCCTTGTCGCCGGCGGCGGGCGCTATGACCGCATCCTCGCCACCGAGGCGCTGGGCCCCGGCCTGCAGGAGGTGCTCGACAGCGCCGGGCTGGCGCACAGGGTCGATGTGGCGGCGATGCCGCGCTTCAACGAATCCGAAGGTCACGGGCCGCGGCGCGCCCATCCGGTGGAAGCCTATTTCGACGATCTGTCCATCCACCTGATGCATGAGATCTACCGGCGGGACTTCAACCTGTTCAAGTACGACAAGAACCCCGGCTCCGGCCCGCCGGTCAAGGAGATCGATCTCGACGAGCTGCACGCCAGGCTGTCGTCCTGACCGGCGCGCCCTGCAGGCGCGGCGCCGGAGGGGTCACAGCCCGGCATTGTGGAAGAGCTCGGCCAGATCGGCCTCGGGCCGGGCGCCGATATGGCCGATCACCTCGCCCGCCGCGATGCAGCCCATCCGCCCGCAGGTGGCAAGGTCGCGCCCATGGACCACCCCGTGCAGAAAGCCCGCGGCGAAGAGATCGCCCGCACCGGTGGCGTCGACCACGCTCTTTGCCTCGGTCGGCACCTCGAGCGTGTCCTCGCCGCGCAGCAGGATCGCCCCGCGCGGCCCCACAGTGCAGGCCACGGTCCGGCAGTCGGCGCGGGCGGCCTCCAGCGCCGTCTCCAGCCGATCGGTCTGGTAGAGCGACAGGATCTCGTGCTCGTTGGCAAACAGCAGGTCGATATCCTCCCGGATCAGCTTGCGAAACGCCTCGCGGTGACGCTCGACGCAGAACGGATCGGAAAGCGTGATCGCGACATGACCGCCGCCGGCCCGGCAGGCGGCGATGGCGCGGGCGAAGGCCTCGTGGCTGTCCGGCCCGTCGAAGCGGTAGCCTTCCAGATAGAGCCATTCGGTATTGGCCATCATGCCGGTGTCGATGTCGTCGGGGCTGAGAAACTCCGAGGCGCCGAGATAGGTGCTCATCGACCGCTCGCCATCCGGGGTCACCAGCACCATGCAGCGCCCGGTCTCGTGTTCGGCATCGCGCGCCAGGCGCGGGGTGTCGTAGGTCGCGCCCAGCGCCCGGATGTCATGGGTGAAGATGGCGCCGAGCTGGTCGTCCTTGACCTTGCCGACATAGGCGGTGCGCCCGCCCAGCGCGGCGATCCCGGCGATGGTGTTGGCGCCCGAACCGCCCGAGACCTCGGTTGCCGGCCCCATCCGGTCATAGAGCTCGGCGGCGCGTTCAGTCTCGATCAGGGTCATGACGCCCTTTTCCACCCCATTGGTGTGGAGAAACTCCTCCTCGACATGGCTGAGAATGTCGACCAGCGCGTTGCCGATGCCGACGACCTGGAATTCCTTCATGCGGTCTTTTCCTCGTAAAGACAGAGATCAGCGATGATGCAATCGGCACAGCGCGGCTTGCGTGCGGTGCAGATGTAGCGGCCATGCAGGATCAGCCAGTGATGGGCGTGGCGCTGGAACTCGGCCGGGACATTGTCCTCGATGGCGCGCTCCACCGCGTCGGGGTCCCTGCCCACCGCCAGCCCGCTGCGATTGCCCAGCCGGAAGATATGGGTGTCCACCGCCTGGGCCGGCAGGCCGAACCAGATGTTGAGCACCACATTGGCGGTCTTGCGCCCCACCCCGGGCAGGGACTGCAGCGCGGCGCGCGAGGAGGGGACAACGCCGTCATATTCCTCGATCAGGATGCGGCTGAGCTTGATGATGTTGCGCGCCTTGTTGCGATAGAGCCCGATGGTCCGGATATGGGCGATCAGCCCCTCCTCGCCCAGCGCCAGCATCTTTTCGGGCGTGTCGGCGATGGCGAACAGATCCCGCGTCGCCCGGTTGACGCCCTTGTCGGTCGCCTGGGCCGACAGCGCCACCGCCACCAGCAGGGTGAAGGCGTTGAGATGCTCCAGCTCGCCGCGCGGCTCGGGATTGGCCGCCCGGAACCGGCCGAACGCCGCCTGCATCTGTCGATATCCGAGTTGCCGCGCCATGGCGCGGGAACATGCACCGCGGCGCAGGCCGGGGCAAGCCGCTTGCCCTGCGGCTTTGCGCCCGGGCGCCGGATATGGGAAGGAAGGCGGGCGGAGGGCGGCGGCATGGCAGACAAACCGGTTGGCGAGCTGATCGAGGAGGCGCGCGCGCGGCTGATCGCGGCCGAGCGGGCGCTGCGCGCGGCGATCGGGCGCATGCCCGACAGCCCGCGCCGCGGGCGGCTGATCCAGGAACGCTGGCAGGTCTGGCAGATGCTGGGGCAGGACCGGTTCTATGCCTCGCAGGCCGGCCAGGACGAGTATCTCGACCGGGTGGTGTTTGAACGCAAGCGCGGCGGGGTATTCGTCGAGATCGGCGCCTATGACGGGGTGACCGGCTCGAACTCGCTGTTCTTCGAAGCGTTCCGCGGCTGGACCGGGCTGCTGGTCGAGGCCTCGCCCACCTATCACGCCCGGGCCGCCGCCAACCGGGTCACGCCCTGTATCAATGTCGCAGTGGCCGAAACGGCGGGCGAGGTGCGCTTTCTCGACATCCGAAAGGGCTATACCCAGATGGGCGGCATCGTGGACTGGCTGGGCGAGGTGGCGCGCAAGGCCATCGAGGCCGATCCGCGCACCGAGGCCGAGGAGGTGGTCGTGCCTGCCCGGCCGCTGGCCGAGATCCTCGCCGAGGCGGAGCTGAGGCGCATCGATTATCTTTCCATCGACATCGAGGGCGGCGAGCTGCCGGTGC
>RFIR01000407.1 GCA_003695135.1 Alphaproteobacteria bacterium
CGGGTGCGGTTTCACAACAGGGTCGATGAGGGGGAAACATGGCCAAGCTGAGCGATCTGATCATCGGACATCCGGAGGTGAAGAGCTTCGGGGAGCTGGAGCTCCTGGTGCGACATGCCGGCGAATCGGGCGAGATGTTCATCGAGTTCGACATCAAGCCCGACTATCGCGACACGCCGCGCAAATGGCAGTGGATCCTCGAATCGGCCTTCACCCGGGGGCTGAAATATGACTGACGGCACCGTCACCGGAACCGCGGCCTTCGAGCTGCCCTTCAGCCGGCGCGCGGAGCTCCGGCGTGTGGAATATGAAAGCGGGCTGAAGATGCTGCGCATGGTACTGCGCGAGGGCCGGCGCATCACGGTAATCGAGCTCGACCGCGAATCGGCCCTTGCCATGGCCGCCGAGATGACCGACTGGGCGAAGAACGCGGCCCGGTGACAGGCAGGAGGCGGGGCATGGACTATCTGCCGATCTTTCTCGACATTCGTGGACGGGCCGTGCTGGTCGATGGCGGCGGCACCGTGGCCGCGCGCCGGGTCGAGCGGGCACTGTCGGCCGGGGCGCAGGTGCGTCTGTTCGACCCCGATCCGGGCGAGGAATGCCTGATGCTGGAAGGCGATGCCCGGCTCGCGCTGCATCGCCGCCTGCCGGAGGCGGGTGATTATCGCGGCTGCGTCATCGCCTGGGGCGCCTCGGAGGATCCCGAACGCGATGCGCGGCTCGTCGCGCTCGGCCGCGCCGCCGGCGCGCTGGTCAATGTTGCCGACGTCACCGAGGAATGCGACTTCATCACCCCCTCGGTGGTCGACCGCTCGCCGGTGGTGGTGGCGGTGTCCTCCGCCGGCGCCGCGCCGGTGATCGCGCGGATCATGCGCGCGCGCATCGAGGCGATGCTGCCGCAATCCTTCGGGCGCCTGGCCGAATTCATGGGAAGGCTGCGCGAGCGTGCCACGGCGCGGATCGCCAGCGCGCGCAAGAGGCGGCATTTCTGGGAGCGGGCCATCGACGGGCCGGCGGGCGATCTGTTCCTCGCCGGACGGCCGGAGGAGGCCGAAGCGGTTTTCGAACGCGAGCTGGAGGCAGCCGCGGCCGAGCACCCGTCGGCGGGGGGCGAGGTCTATCTGGTCGGCGCCGGTCCCGGCGATCCCGATCTGCTGACCTTCCGCGCGCTGAGGCTGATGCAGCGGGCCGATGTGGTGCTCTACGACCGGCTGGTCGGCGACGGGGTGCTGTCGCTGGTGCGCCGCGATGCCGAACGCATCTATGTCGGCAAGCTGCCCAACCAGCACACCATGGCGCAGGAGGACATCACCGCGCTGATGGTCCGTCATGCGCGGGCCGGCCGGCGCGTGCTGCGGCTGAAGGGCGGCGATCCCTTCATCTTCGGCCGCGGCGGCGAGGAGATCGACACGCTGGCCGCCGAGGGCATCCCGTTCCAGGTCGTGCCCGGCATCACGGCTGCCGCCGGTTGCGGCGCCTATGCCGGCATCCCGCTGACCCATCGCGATCACGCCCAGGCCTGCGTGTTCCTGACCGCCCATGGCCGCGACGGTGCGCTCGACATCGACTGGGAGATGCTCTTGCGCCCGGCCCAGACGGTCGCGGTCTATATGGGGCTTTCCAATCTGGGGCTTCTGACCGGACAGGCAATCGCGCGCGGGGCCGATCCCGACACCCCGGCCGCGGTGATCGAGAAGGGCACCCGGCCCGACCAGCGGGTGATCACCGGCAGGCTGGCCGATCTGGCCGCGAAGGCGGAAGCGGCCGATGTGACCGGCCCGGCGATGATCATCATCGGCTCGGTCGTCACCCTGCGTGAGCGCCTGCGCTGGCATGAGGAGGGCGAGCCCGTCGCCGGCATCCATCGCATGAGTCTGCATCCCGAGGCGGCGGCAGCGGGACAGGCCGGGGCGGGCGAGAAGGTCTGAGGGCCGATTGGCCGGCAGCCCAATGCATTGACAGGCCGGGCCTGCGCGGCTAGATGAACCGCCCATACCGGACGCCGTCCCTGGCCCCGCAGGATCGGGACCTCCGGACAGCAATGCTGGGGAATAGTTTAACGGTAGAACAGCGGACTCTGACTCCGTCGGTCCTGGTTCGAATCCAGGTTCCCCAGCCATTGAAATTCCTACGCTTTTCCACTTTCGCTGCCCGTGCTGCCCTGCCGGTTGGGAGGGCGGTTGGGAGAATTCGTTCTCGTTTCGAGCTTCTTGATTGCAGATTCGGCGAGCTTGGGGTCGGTCGCCGCATAGTGCGCCTCGATGATCGCCGTGATCTCTGCATTCCTGTGACCGGTGATCGCCCCGATCTCCGCGTGCGTGCATCCGAGTGCGCGCAGGCGGGTTACTGCGGTGCCGCGCAGATCGTTGAATGTCAGCCCCGCGATGCCGGCCCGCTTCGCAGTCTTGCGCCAGCTTGAGCGAAACCCGTCCGCCGTCCACGGATGCCCGGCCCGGTTCGTCAGGATCATCGGCGAGCGCCTTGGTGTGGCGTCCAGCACGGATCGCAGCGGCGCGCCAACGGGGATTGAGACGCGCGCGCCCGTCTTGCCCTGGCGCAGCCGGATCGTGTCGCCGTCATAGGAGGCCCAGGACAGTCGCAGAAGGTCGCCCTGCCGC
>RFIR01000408.1 GCA_003695135.1 Alphaproteobacteria bacterium
CCGCGCGCCAGGAGGCGGCGCAGCAGCAACAGCAACAGCAGTCCGATCCGCAGCCGGTCGCCGATCCGCCGCGGCGCCCGGCCCCGCCCGCGACCCAGGTCAATCCTGCCCTGGCAACCATCGAGCCGGAGGAACCGCAGGAGCTCGGATCCGGGCTGGTCGACACCCCGGAAGGCGTGGGCGCAACGCCGCCTGCCACCGAACCGGAATCGCCGCGCCCGCGCAGCCGGAACACGAGAAACCGATCGTCGCGGGCAAGGACCAATGGCGGCAAGGAACCGTCCGCGCCGGCAGCCACTTCCTCCGACGAGGCGCCGGATTCAGCGGATCAGGGCGTGACGGTGGTCAAGATCGAGGTCGAGGGCGCCCCGGAATCCGACAAGGCCGCGACCGGCTGACCCGCGCCTGCCTGCGCAGCGGGCATGCCCGTGTTCGGGCCAGGCCTCACGGAGCGATGGCTGCGATACCGGCCCGGGGGCAGGGGTAAAGCCATCCAGCAAGGCCATGCTCGACCGCCGCGAATGTTCAGAGGGAAGATCAGCCTATTTCGTGACCGGTGCGGCTCCCCCGACCGCCTGTGGCGACCGGACGTCAATCGGCGCCGAGGCTGTCGAGCTCCCGGGCGATGGCGCAGAATTCCGCGACCGACAGCGATTCGGCCCGCCTTTCCGGGTCGATACCCAGCCGCGCAAGGCGGGCGGCAGCATCGGGCATGATCCCCTTCAGCGCCCCGCGCAGCATCTTGCGCCGCTGACCGAAGGCCGCCGCCGTCACCTGCTGCAGCCGGCCGGCATCGGCCGGAAAGGCCGGTTCGGGGCGCGGGCGCAGCGCCAGCAGCGTCGAGGTGACCCTGGGCGGCGGTGAAAACGCCTGCTTGGGTATGTCGAACAGCCGCCGCACCTCGGCCCGCCATTGTGCCAGAACCGACAGGCGGCCATAGGCACGGCTGCCCGGCGCGGCGGCAATGCGCTGCGCCACCTCCCTTTGCAGAAGCACGGTGATGCCCGACCAGAAGGGCGGCCAGTCGGCCGGTGTCAGCCAGCGCGCAAGCAGCTCGGTGCCGATATTGTAGGGCAGGTTGGCGACGATCAGCGCCGGCGGGTGCAGCAGCGCCGCCGCATCGAGGGCCAGCGCATCGCCGTGAACCACCTCCAGCCGGCCGGGCCAGGCGGCGGCGATCTCGGCCAGAGCCGGCAGGCAGCGCCGGTCGAGCTCGACCGCAACCACCCGCCGGGCGCCTTCAGTGAGCAGCGCACGGGTCAGCCCGCCGGGTCCCGGTCCGATCTCCAGCACGTCATGGGCGGCGAGATCGCCCGCCGCCCGTGCGATGCGCCGGGTCAGGTTGAGATCGAGGATGAAGTTCTGCCCCAGCCCCTTGCGGGCACGGAGCCCGTGGCGGGCGATCACCTCGCCAAGCGGCGGCAGGGGATCGGATGCGCTCATCTTCGCGCGGTCGGCCGGCTGCGGGCGCGGCCGCGCCGGGCGCATCAGCGATACTCGATGACCGCGTCGCGCCGCAATTCCTGCAGAAACCCCTGCGCGAAGCTGATCATGCGTTCCTGGAACAGGCGGTCGCGGATCCGCTTGATCGCCTCGGGATCGACCCCGCCGCTGCGGGCGCAGACCACCAGCACGCTCATGCCCGACGATGTCCGGACCGGGGCGCTGACCTGACCGGCATTCAGGCGGGCGATGGCGTTGCGTTCCGCCTCGGGCAGGGCGGTGAGCTTGACCGGTCCCTCGATGCCGGAACCCTTGCCGTATTCGCCGCGCTTCGCCTCCACCTCCGAGCAGCTTTTCAGCGAGGCCGTGAGCTTGTCCGCCTCGACCCGCGCCGCGGCGATGTCGGTCTCCGAGGCGTCCGCCTTCAGCGGCACGATGAGGCGGCCGACCGTCACCTCCACATCGCTCGCCTTGGCCGCATCGGCCGCCAGCGGCTTGCTGTCGACCAGCTTCAGGATCACCACCGCCTTGGGTACATTGATCGGCCTTGTGATCTGGCCGGGCTTGAGCACGGCGATCTCGCTGCCGATCGAGGGCGGCAGCCGGTCGAGCGGCATCCAGCCGACATCGCCGCCCCGGCTCGCCGTCGGGGCGCGGCTGTACTTGCGCACCGCAGCGGCGAAGCTCGCCCCCCTGGACAGATCGTCATAGAGCTTTTCGACCAGCTTCGCCGTGCGCAGCTCGCCGCGTTCGGCCACCGGAATCACCAGCTCGGCAAGCCGTACGTTCAGGCCGGGCGTGCCCAGACCCAGCGACTGCTCGGCCTCGATCTCGGAATCAGTCGGCGTGGCGCGCGCAACGAAGCGCTGGCGCATCGCCTCGCGAAAGGCGGCCTGGTTCTCGACCAGATCGATCATCGCCTGGCGGGTGATGCCGGACCGCCGCAGCCCGGCCATCATCTGCTTGACGGTCATCTTGCGCGCGGCGGCGAATTCCTTCATCGCCGCCTGCAGCTGTTCCTCGCTCAGCTTGATTCCGGCCTGCCTGGCTGCGTCGGCACGCAGCCTGTCGTCGATCAGCGAATCGATGGCCAGCTTGCGGATGTCCTTGCTGCGCACGCCGGTCAGC
>RFIR01000409.1 GCA_003695135.1 Alphaproteobacteria bacterium
AAAGTCGATCTCGGGATAGGAGACCATCGCCCATTTCGGCTCTTCCATCTTCAGCCAGCGGCGATAGGCGGCCAGCCGCCATTCCAGCATCCAGTCGGGCTCGTCCTTCTTGGCGCTGATCAGGCGGATGATGTCCTCGTTCAGCCCCTTGGGGGCGAACTCGGTCTCGATATCGGACTCCCAGCCATATTTGTAACGCTCGCCCACCGAACGGACGGCATCGACCGTTTCCTGATCGACTCCCTCGCGCGCCACCGCGCTGTCAGGCAACTTGTCCAGTGCGCTCATGCGCAACCTCCTCAACTCTCCGCATGGGCAACTTGCCCGTCATGCGCCCGGGCCGCGCGCCCACGGCGGCGGCGGTAGTGTTCGATCCAGCAATCGGCGAAGGCCATCACCTCCGCCTCGGTCGTCGCCGGCCCCATCGAGACCCGGATGGCCGAAGAGGCGGCGGTCTCGTCAAACCCCATCGCCTGCAGCAGGCGGGAGGCCTTCTCGACCTTGCCCGCCGAGCAGGCCGCACCCGCCGAGACCGCAAAGCCGGCCAGATCCATCTGCATCACCTGTGTCTCGCCCGTCCAGCCCGGCACGGCGAACAGGCTGGTATTGGGCAGGCGCCGGGCAGCCTTGCCGAAGACGATCAGCTCGGGCGCGGCGGCGGCGAGCCGGTCTTCCAGATCGTCGCGCAGCCTTTCGACCCGCGTCCACACCCCCGCTTCGAGATCGCGCAGCGCCGCCTCGGCCGCGGCGCCGAAGCCGGCGATGCCGATGACATTCTCGGTGCCCGCACGCCGGCCGCGTTCCTGCCCGCCGCCGACGAGCAGCGGCTCGGGCACCGAATCGGCCCCAAGGATCAGTGCGCCCACCCCCTTCGGCCCGCCAAGCTTGTGGGCCGAAATCAGGCCGAAGTCGCGGGCGAAGGGCCGCGGGATCTCGCGGCCCGCCGACTGCACCATGTCGACCAGCACCCGAAGTCCCGCCGCCCGGGGCGGTTGGGGCTGGATCACCCCGGTCTCGCCATTGGCGCGCTGCCAGCACAGCACGCCGCCGGCAGGGGCGTCATCGGGCAGGGGCAGGCCGAGGCCATGGGCATCGACCGGCAGAGCCTCGCGTGCCCAGGCCAGCACGCAGTCATGCTCGACCGCCAGCGCCTGCACGTTGTCCTCATGCGCAAGGGCCAGCGCCGCCGCCTCGGTCGCGCCGGAGGTGAACACCACCGCCTCCGGCGCGCATCCCGCCAGCGCCGCCACCTGCCGCCGCGCCTTTTCGACGATGGCCCGGGCCGCGCGCCCCTCGGCATGGACCGAAGAGGGATTGCCGACGATATCCATCGCCTCGAGCATCGCGGCCCGCGCCTCCGGCCGCAGCGGCGCGGTGGCGTTCCAGTCGAGATAGACGCGCGCGGTCATGATCTGCCACCGGAAGAATGGTGCGCCATGAATGCGCACCCTACAGGCTGACCCGCAATGGGATCATGCCCGCCAGCATGCACCCTGCCGGCACTCGACGGCGCGTGTGCCTGCACGCAACAATGCGGCACCCCGGTCATTCCGCGTCCACCATCTCGATGAAGGCCGGCACCGCCGGGCATGGGGCCAGCGTGTCCTCGATGACGTCGGAAAGCCGGGTCTGGTGCAGGAACACATAGACATGCGCCGACAGCGATTCCCACAGCTTGTCGGTCAGCCGCTGCGCCTCGGTGTCGCCGGTCGCGCCCGAGGCCCCGGCCCCGCGCGCCAGCGCATCCATGCTCTCGTCCACCGCGCCCAGCACGTCGCAGACCCGGATCTTCTCGAGCGGCCGCGCCAGCCGGTAGCCGCCGCCCGGCCCGCGCACGCTTTCCACGATGCCCGCCCGGCGCATCTTGACGAAGAGCTGTTCCAGATAGGCCAGGCTGATCCCCTGCCGCTCGGCAAGCTCGGCCAGCGATACCAGCGCCTCGGCCCCGTGCAGCGCACCCGCTCCCGCCATGTCGGCAAGCGCAACCATTGCATAGCGCCCCTTGGTGCTGAGTTTCATCGGGCCGGACTCCGGCAACCGGTTGACGTATGGCGTGGCAGAACCTAACTCTCCCACGCCCCCCTCGCGGCCCGGTGCCGCCGCGGTTTAGAATCATTCTAGGTAATCCGAGCGATTCAGTCAAGGAAGGTCGCGCGGACCACCGTTCCTTTCGGAGCGACACACGAATGCCCGAGGTAATCTTTCCCGGTCCGGACGGGCGGCTTGAAGGCCGCTACCATCCGCAGAAGGCCAAGGACGCCCCGATTGCCATCATCCTGCACCCGCATCCGCAATACGGGGGCACGATGAACAACAAGGTGGTCTACAACCTGCACTACGCTTTCCACCGGCTGGGCTTTACCTGCATGCGCTTCAATTTCCGCGGCGTCGGCCGCAGCCAGGGCGAGTTCGATCAGGGGGTGGGCGAGCTCAGCGACGCGGCCGCGGCGCTCGACTATCTGCAGATGCTCAACCCCAATGCGCGCCATTGCTGGGTGGCGGGGTTTTCCTTCGGCGCCTGGATCGGCATGCAGCTGCTGATGCGCCGGCCCGAGATTGCCGGCTTCATCTCGGTCTCGCCCCCCGCGAACATGTACGATTTTTCCTTCCTCGCCCCCTGCCCCTCCTCGGGGCTGATCATCAATGGCGAGGCCGACCGCATCGCACCGCCCGCCGATGTGGAAAGGCTGGCCCAGAAACTGCAGCAGCAGAAGGGGATCACCGTCACCCACATCACGGTCCCGGGCGCCAACCACTTCTTCGATCCGGGGCTGGAGGAGATGATCGACATCGTCGAGGGCTATGTGCACCAGCGCCTGCAGGATACCGAGGCGCGGTAAGCCATTCATCGCCGCCGGGCCGGGCGGGTGCATGCCCGGCATCGATGCGCTTCCCATGCGGATGAGCGCTGTGGGGCCACGCATCTAGCCGGCGGGGTGGCTGATCCTGCCGCCGCAGACCGGATGCGCACAGCCGGTGGTGCGGGGGGCCGAGGTCGGCAGGCCGCGCAGCGCGCGTACCGCCAGCCAGGCGAAGGCCTGGGCCTCGAGAAAATCGCCGTCAAGCCCGATGGATTCCACCGGCTCGACCTTCGCGGCCAGCCCCTCGGCTAGCCTGGCCATCAGGGTGGCGTTGCGCCGCCCGCCACCGCAGACCAGCCAGCGCGACGGGCGGCTCGGCATGTGGCGCCCTGCATCGACGATGCAATCGACGGTCAGTTCCGTCAGCGTCGCGGCACCGTCCTCGGTCGACAGCCCGTCCATGGCCGCGAGCAGCGCGGCGAAATCGTTGCGGTCGAGCGATTTCGGCGGCGGCCGGTCCAGCCAGGCGCGGGTGGCGGTCGGGGCCAGCCGGTCGCGATGCACGCGCCCCGCCGCCGCGGCCGCCCCGTCGCGGTCGGGCGCGCGGCCGGTGCGCCGCCGCATCCAGTCGTCGATCAGCGCGTTGCCCGGCCCGGTATCGAAGGCGAGGCAGGCCGCAACCGGGTCGGCGATGGCGGGATCGATCCAGGTGACATTCGCCACCCCGCCGATGTTGAGAAAGGCGACCGGCTTGCCCAGCCCGGCCCAGCGCGCGCAGGCGTGGTGGAAGAAGGGGGCGAGCGGTGCGCCCTCGCCGCCCGCCGCCATGTCGGCGGAACGGAAATCCCACGCCACCGGGGCGGAGACCGCCGCGGCCAGCCGGGCGCCATCGCCCAGCTGCACCGTCAGACCGCGTTCGGGCGCGTGAAACACCGTCTGGCCGTGAAAGCCGATAACGCGCGCTCGACCGCCCCCGCCGCACGCCCGCAGCGCGGCAACGGCTTCGCCATGGCGCGCCTCCACCACCCGCGAAGCATCGGCGAGCGCGGCCGGGTCCGGCGCCTGCCCCGCGGCAATGCGGGTGGCACAATGCCGGCCCGCCGCCGCGATCCGCGCCTGCCCGGCGGCGTCATAGGCCGGCGAAAGGCTGAAGACAGGCCCGAAACCGGCGATGGTCTCGCCATCGCTGAGCACCAGCGCGGTATCGACGCCGTCCATCGAGGTGCCCGACATCAGCCCCAGCGCCCAGACCGGCCGGCCCGGCCCGACATCGACCATCGCCCTTCCCTCGCCCCGCAATTGGTTCTAAAAGCCCAACCCGCACATAACCCCGGGAACCCGACGATGACACCGAAAAGCGATTTCCTGCACATCCTGCAGGCGCGCGGCTTCGTGCAGGATTGCACGGATGCCGAGGCGCTCGACGCCGCGCTCTGCGCCGGGATCGTGCCGGGCTATATCGGGTTCGACTGCACCGCCGATTCGCTCCATGTCGGCTCGCTGATCCAGATCATGCTGCTGCGCTGGCTGCAGAAGACCGGGCACAAGCCGGTGGTGCTGATGGGCGGCGGCACCACGCGCATCGGCGATCCCTCCGGCAAGGACGAGTCGCGCCAGCTGCTGAGCGATGCCGAGATCGCCGCCAACATGGCCGGCATCCGCAAGGTGTTCGACAGCTACCTGACCTTCGGCGACGGGCCGACGGATGCCATCATGCCCGACAATGCGGAATGGCTCGATACGCTCAACTACATCGACTTCCTGCGCGACTATGGCCGGCATTTCACCATCAACCGCATGCTGAGCTTCGACAGCGTCCGGCTGCGGCTGGAGCGCGAACAGCCGCTGACCTTCCTCGAATTCAACTACATGCTGTTGCAGGCCTACGATTTTCTGGAGCTGCGCCGCCGCTTCGGCGTGCGGCTGCAGATGGGCGGTTCCGACCAGTGGGGCAACATCGTCAACGGGGTCGAGCTCAACCGCCGTGTCGACGGGGCGCAGGTCTTCGGGCTGACCACGCCGCTCCTGACCAGGGCCGACGGCTCCAAGATGGGCAAGACGGCGAGCGGGGCGGTGTGGCTCAATCCCGACAAGCTCAGCCCCTACGAATTCTGGCAGTTCTGGCGCAACACGCTCGATGCCGATGTGGGCAAATTCCTGCGCCGTTTCACCGAGCTGCCGCTTGACGAGATCGCGCGGCTGGAATCGCTGGAAGGCGCCGAGCTCAACGAGGCCAAGAAGATCCTCGCCAACGAGGTCACCGCGCTCGCCCATGGCCGGGCGGCGGCCGAGGCCGCGGCGGCGACGGCGGCGGAGGTGTTCGAGAAGGGCGGCACCGGGGCGGATCTGCCCCGGCTGCGGCTGAGCCCGGACGAGATCGGCGAGGGCATTTCGGTGGTCCAGCTCTTCGTGCGCGCGGGGCTTGCGCATTCGGGCAAGGAGGCCAAGCGGCTGATCGCCGAGGGCGGCGCGCGTCTCGACGACACGCCGGTCTCCGATGCCGGGCGCATGGTCTCGCCGGGCGAGCTTTCGGGCGGGGTGCTGAAACTTTCAGCGGGCAAGAAGCGCCACGCGCTGGTGGAACTCGACCGCGCCGAGGGTTGAATTCGCGCCGCGGCCGTCCGGCGCTAGAACGTTTCGCCCCAATCGGGATCGAGTCCGAACGGAGGACCCACCCGGGCGTCAGCCCGGGCAGCGCCCGTTCGGCCGCTCTTCTCGCGCCATGGCGTTCGCGGCCTCACCCCCACAGGCGGGCGCATTCGCGCCCATCCGGGCGGCCGCATGCCCTTGCGTTGGAGCCGTTTGTGAATCGGATCGAAGGCGAGATGCTCTAATACCAGCCGCCCTGATCACTGCCCGCTGCCCGGCTTCGTGCCGTGAGCGGGGTGATG
>RFIR01000063.1 GCA_003695135.1 Alphaproteobacteria bacterium
AGCCAGCGTGCTGCAATCCAGACGCCGAATACATGGCCGCACCCGAAATCATGCCAGCTTCAATCGAGGCGCCCTTGCCCCGCGGGAGCCATCCATACATGGTCCGAGCGACAATGGCGACGCGGGCGCTGCCCGGGCTGACGCCCGGAAGAGGTAGGTTCTTGTCATTGAGCCCTGGTCTCAGGCGCGCGCGAACGCGGCCCGGTGCGGGGCGGGTTTTCGCCGTTCGCTACGGTCGCGCCTCGGCCGGTTCGGGGCCGTCATCGAGCGTGAACGGTCCGGCCCCCGCCGCCCCGCCGATGGGTTGCGAGGGATCGTTGAGTCCCGCGCAGATGCCGGTCGCGGGATCGCGCGCCACGCCGGAGGGGCAGGCATAGAGCTTTGGAAACACCAGCCGCTGCGCCACCTCCAGCCGGTAGCGCGCGCCCAGCGCCGCCAGCACCGCCTCGCCGAGCCGCGGATCGGCCCGGACCGAGCCGCGATCGGAGGCATCGATGCGCGGGTGGTTCATCGCCCTCTCCAGATCCAGGCCGAAATCGAGCATCAACGCGGCGATCTGCGCGGTGCAGGGCATGATGAAATTGGCCCCCGAGGCGCCGATGGCAAACCGCGCCTCGCCGTCGCGCACCGCGATGGTCGGGCACATGTTGGAGGCGTTGATCCGCTTGCCCCCGGCCATGGTGGTCGGATAGCCCGGCCGCGGGTCGAAATAGGACACCGCATTATTGAGCAATATGCCGGTTGCGGGCGAGACGAAGCAGGAGCCGAAGCGGTTGAGGAGCGTATAGGTCAGCGCCACCATGTTGCCCGCCGCATCGACGGCAGAAAGATGCGAGGTGCAACCGCCCGTCTCGGTCGCCCGGCCGATGCGCGCCCTGTGCTCGCGCCAGGCCAGATCGAGCGCCTCGGCATAGACAAGCCAGGTTTCGGCATCCGGCGCGTCGGCGGGCTGCAGATGTGCCGCGACATGGGAAAGGAACGAAATCAGCCGCGGCCCGCCGCTGGTCTCGCCGGCCGTGTGCAGCTCGGCGCCGCGATGATGGCCGGTCAGCGTGTCGTGTTCCACCGCGCGGTAGGCGGCGAGATCGTCCTCGGTGATCCGGCTGCCGGCGGCAGCGAGATCACCCGCCAGCGCCGCGCCGATGGCGCCGCGATAGAATGCCTCCGGCCCCCCCTCGGCCAGCGCCTGCAGCGTGTCGGGCAGCGCGCCCATCGGCAGGAACCGCTCGGGCTGCGGCGGATGCCCGCCGGGCAGATAGATCGCCGCCGCAGTCGCATCGCGCGCCAGATCGGTGGCCGACAGCGCGATCTGCAGCGTGGTGAACCAGTCCACCGGCAGGCCGCGCCGCGCAAGCGCGATGGCCGGCCCCAGCACCGTGTCGAGCCCCAGCGTGCCGAAACGTTCCAGCGCGTGGCTCAGTCCCGCCACCGCGCCCGGAACCGTCACCGAACGCGCGCCGATCACATTGGCGCGGTCGACGACGCCGGGAAAGCCCATGATGGTATCGGGCACGTCGGGGTCGAGCGGGTAGTCGGCGGGCGAGATCGCCGCGGGCAGCACGCCCTGAAAGTCGATCACCCGCGCCCGGCGCGCGCCGGCCATCCAGATCACCGCAAAGCCCGATCCGCCCAGCCCGCACATCCAGGGCTCGACCGCGGCAAGCGCAAAGGCTGCGGCCACGGCCGCATCGACCGCATTGCCGCCGGCGGCCAGCATGCCCGCCCCGGCCCGCGCGGCGAGATGGTGCTGGGCGGCGACCACCCCGCCCGCGGAACTGACCGCGCGCTTGTGCACCTGCCAGTGTTCGGTGCTCGCGTTCATCGCCGCGCCTCCCCGCCCGGTGTCATATCGGCTTGGTAGCAAGTGGTGGCGAATCATGCACGCGCATGTTGCAGGGGCGGGCGGGGGGTGGGTCTGCCCGCCCCTGCCATGCCTGCGGCGTTCCGTGTGAGCGTTACGCGCGCCGCGGCTGGGAACCGGGAAGATGCTAACGGGTCTCAACTTCCCCCGACAAGGGCATGGAAACACGATAAGTATTCAGTGTTGCAGATTTGACTCCCTGCCGCTGCGCCGTGGCCGGTTGACCCCCCGGGCGATTGCGTCATGGTGGCACCTGCCGGGCCGACGGGCGGCAGGCAGGGATGGGGAGAGGCAGGTGCCGCTTGCGGGTGCGGAAACGGGGTCAGGATCGCGCGGCGGCCGGT
Organism: Alphaproteobacteria bacterium; assembly: GCA_003695135.1. Taxonomy (GTDB): domain Bacteria; phylum Pseudomonadota; class Alphaproteobacteria; order Rhodobacterales; family Rhodobacteraceae; genus J013. The sequence goes on from RFIR01000063.1 coordinate 2,206, forward strand.
GCCGGTACTGGCGCCGCTTCTGGAGCCGGGCCGTGTCGGCCGTGTTCGCCACACTGATCGCCGCATTGAGCGTGCCCTCCGGCGGCGCGCGGGCGGGCGAGGTCGCCGTGGCGGTGGCTGCAAATTTCCTCACCACCGCGCGGCAGCTCGCCGACCGCTTCACCGCGAGGACCGGCGACGCGGTGGTGCTGTCCTCCGGCTCCAGCGGCAATCTCTACGCGAGGATCCTGACCGGCGCGCCCTATGACGTGTTCGTTTCGGCCGATACCGAACGGCCCGAAAGGCTGATCGAGGCGGGTCTGGCCCTGCCCGACAGCCTGACGGTCTATGCGCGCGGAAGGCTGGTGTTGTGGAGCGCCGATCCCGGCCTGATCCCGCCGCAGGGGTTGGCGGCGATACCGGATAGCGCGGTGCGCAGGCTGGCCATCGCCAATCCCGATCTCGCGCCCTATGGCCGGGCTGCGCGCGAGGCGCTGCAGGCGCTGGGGCTCTATGAGCGCTACCGGGCGCGGCTGGTCATGGGCGCCAACATCGCGCAGACCTTCGCGCTGGTGGCCACCGGCAATGCCGAACTCGGGCTGGTCGCGCGCGCGCAGCTGCAGTCGGGGCCGTTCCGCGACAAGGGCAGCCGCTGGCCGGTGCCCGAGGCGCTGCACGCACCGATCGCTCAGGCCGCGGTACTGCTGGTGCGCGGGCAGGACAATGCGGCGGCGCGGGCATTCCTCGCCTTTCTGGGCAGCGAAGAGGCGCGGGCCGTCATCACCGCCGCCGGCTATGAGGTCGAGTGAGTCATGCCGTCGCTCGGACCGCTGTGGCTGAGCATCCAGCTCGCCGCCCTGACCACCCTGGTCCTCTTGCTGATCGGCACGCCGCTCGCTCTGTGGCTGGCCCGTTCGCGCGCGCGCATCGTGCCGGTGGTCGAGGCGGTCACCGCGCTGCCGCTGGTCTTGCCGCCCACGGTTCTGGGCTTCTATCTGCTGCTGCTGCTCAGCCCCGATTCGGTGCTGGGCGGGTTCTGGCTGCGCCTGACCGGCGAGACGCTCACCTTTTCCTTCCCCGGTCTGGTCGTAGCCTCGGTGTTCTATTCGCTGCCCTTCATGGTCCAGCCGCTTCAGGCCGCCTTTGCCGCCATTGGCCGCGGCCCGGTCGAGGCGGCGCAGACGCTGCGTGCGGGACCGCTGGACGCCTTCCTCTCGGTGACCGTGCCGCTGGCCGGGCGCGGCTTTCTGACCGGCGCCATTCTCAGCTTTGCCCATACGATGGGCGAATTCGGGGTGGTGCTGATGGTGGGCGGCTCGATTCCCGGCCAGACCCGGGTGATCTCGATTGCCATATTCGAGCATGTCGAGACGCTGGAATACGCCCAGGCGCATCTGCTCTCGGCGATCCTGCTCGCCTTCTCCTTTGCGGTGCTGGTCATGGTCTATGCGCTGAACGGCCGCTGGCGGATCCATGGTTGAGACGCTTTCCGTTCGTCTCGCCCGCCGCTTTGGCGATTTCGCGCTCGACGCCGCCTTCGCGCTGCCGCTGTCGGGGATCACGGTGGTGTTCGGGCCGAGCGGTTGCGGAAAATCGACGCTGTTGCGCGGGATTGCCGGGCTCGACCGCGAGGCGCGGGGCGAGGTTCGGCTGGGCGGCGAGATCTGGCTCGACAGTGCGGCGCGCATCTTCGTGCCGGCGCATCGCCGCGGGGCGGGGCTGGTGTTTCAGGATGCGCGGCTGTTCGATCATCTTGACGTCGCCGGCAATCTGGCCTTCGCCGACCGGCGCAGCCGCGGGCAGGGCGGGGGCTCCGGGCTGGATGTCGACCGCGACGGGGTGATCGCCGCGCTCGATCTCGCGCCGCTCTTGCCCCGCCGGCCGGCGCGGCTGTCGGGCGGCGAGCGCCAGCGGGTGGCGTTGGGCCGGGCGCTCTTGTCGCGGCCGCGGCTGCTTCTTCTCGACGAGCCGCTCAGCGCCCTCGACCGCGCGCGCAAGATCGGGATCCTGCCCCGTCTGGCCGCGGTGCCGGAACGCTTCGGCATCCCGGTGGTGATGGTCACCCATGCCATCGAGGAGGCGGTCCAGCTTGCCGATCGCATGGTGGTTCTGGAAGGGGGACGGGTCATTGCGACCGGCGAGACGATCGAGGTTCTGGCCCGGCCCGAAATCTATCCGCTGACCGGTCGCTTCGAGGCCGGGGTGCTGATCGAGGCGCGGGTGGAGGAACACCGGCCCGGGGACGCGCTGACCCGGCTTTCGGTGGCCGGTCAGGAGCTGGTGATGCCGATGCTGGAGGGGCTGGCGCCGGGTCAGCCGGTGCGGCTGCGCATCCGCGCGCGCGACGTCGCGCTGGCGCTGAGCCCGCCGCGCGACAGCTCGATCCGCAATATCCTGCGGGTGGCGATCGTCGGGATCGAGGCAGGGGATGAGGGCGCATTCGCCGAGCTCATGCTCGATCTTGGCGGGCAGCGGCTGCGGGCACGCATCACGCGGGCCTCGCTGCGCGATCTCGGGCTCGGCCCCGGCATGGAGGTCTTCGCGCTGATCAAGAGCGTGAGCTTTGACCGCCGCTGGATTGCCGGCAACCCGGCGCAATCCTGACCCCTCTGCGGGACGCCATTCCCGGCGGCAGGACGCGCCCGCCCCGGGGTGGAAGGGCGGGCGCTGCCCGGTGCGCGGCATCGGGCCCGGGTGGGTTCCTGTCAGCCCGACGCGGGCTCAGTCCTCATGCCGGATCGCCCGGCGATAGAGATGCCAGGTGGCGTGCGCCAGCACCGGCAGCGCCACCGCCAGCCCGGCAAAGGCCGGAATACAGGCCACCGCCACGATCACCGCCACCACCACGCCCCAGCTCAGCATGACCGGCCAGTTGGCGGCGCAGGCGCGGACCGAGATCGCCATCGCCCGCAGCGGGTTGTGCTCGCCATCGAGCAGCATGGGCAGCGAGAACACGCTGAGGACCATCGCCACCAGGGCAAAGCCCGCCCCGACCGCATTGCCGAGCAGGATCAGCGTCCAGCCCTCGCCGGTGGAGAACAGCAGGCCGGCAAACGCGCCCATGCCATCGGGCGCCAGCTTGCCGAGCGTGGCCTCATAGATCAGATGCGCCGCGATCAGCCAGGCGGCGTAGAGAATGGCAAGAACCAGCGCCACCACGAGGATGCCCCGGCGCCCCGGCGCGTGCAGCAGCGAGGCGACGTGCCGCCACGAGACATCCTCGCCCATCTCGCGCCGGCGGCTGATTTCGAACAGCCCGATCGCCGCGACCGGTCCGACCAGGGCAAAGCCGGAGATGATCGGGAACAGCATCATGAACATGTCCGCCCCCGCCGCGGCGCGAAACATCAGCGCACCGATCGCCGGGTAGATGACGGCCAGCACGATGTAGTGGCTGGGGATGGCGCTGAAATCGGCCAGCCCTTTCGCCAACGCGGTGCGGATGTCACGCATCTCCAGCCGGCCCACATGCAGATCGTGCAGCTCGGCGTACACCCCCTCGGATTCGGCAAAGGCGCTCATGGCAGTCCTCCCGTTTGCGGTGGAGCCGCGCGCCGGGCTTCCACCGGAGATTGTCCCATGGATCTGGGAACGCCCGGCGCCTATGGCGAATCACGGTGCGTCACCTTGACGCAGATTTCCGTGATCATCGGTGAGCGACGGCCCCGCGCATTGTCCGGGATGTGATGCTGCCGGCGAAAGAATCGCGCCGTGCCGATCTCGCCGCCGTGAGGTGACAGAAACATCACGGGCTGTTGTGTTGCCCGTGTTCGGCCATGAATGCTTCGGTTTTCGCAATCGGAACCGCCCGGGCAGGCCCCGGCCGCGCGGAGCGGGTTCTGCGGGTTGGAACCAACGATCAGAAAGGGGATTTGTGCGATGCCTTCATCCATGCGGCGGCTTCTCGGTGCGGCTGGTGCCATCATCCTGTCCACTGCCCTCTCGGGCGCGGCGCTTGCGGCCTGCGATCCGGGCAAGGCGGGCGAGGATCTGACGGCAGACGAGGCCGAGGCGGTCTATGACTGCATCGCCGCCGATCTGCAGGCCGGCTATGCCAAGGGACCCAAGCGCTGGATCCCGGCCGATTACGTGAAGAACTACCGCAGCTGGACCCGGGTCAGCGCCTTTCCCGCCGCGCCGGGTTTCCATGGCGGGCGGTTTCTGGTCACCTGGGTCAATGAGGTCGGCGCCGCGGAGTATCTTAAATATGCCGAGAACCCCAACATCCCCGCCGGCACGCTGATCGCCAAGGAATCCTTTGCCGTGGACGACAATGGCAAGGTGCAGAAGGGCCCGCTCTTCCTGATGGAGAAGGTCGCGGCCGGCAAGTCGCCGCAGACCAATGACTGGTATTACATGATGGTCAGCCCCGGCGGCGCACCGATGGCGGTGAATGTGATGACGGCCTGCAACGAGTGCCACATGGAAAACTATGGCCATCAGGGCGGATTGGGATATCCGGTCGAGGATGCGCGGATATCCAACTAGGCTCCGTCTCGCCGCGGCGCTTGTCTTCGTGGCGGTCCTGCTGGCCGCCGCCGCCGGTGCCGCCGAGGCGCCGGCCCACTGGCGGCTGGAATGGCCGCGCACCGACTTCTCGCGCAGCGCGGTCTCCTTCGACGAGATCCTGTCCGGCGGGCCACCCAGGGACGGGATTCCGGCGATCGACACGCCGAAATTCGCCACCGTCGCGGCGCAGAAGGATCGGCTCGCCCCCAACGAGCCGGTGCTGAGCCTGCAGATCGCCGGCGATGCCCGGGCCTATCCGCTGCAGGTGCTGATCTGGCACGAAATCGTCAACGACACGGTGGGCGGGGTGCCGGTGGCCATCACCTATTGCCCGCTGTGCAATTCCGGCATCGCCTTCAGGCGCGTCGTCGGCGGGGCCGAGACCACCTTCGGCACCACCGGCAAGCTGCGCCATTCCGATCTGGTGATGTATGACCGGGCGACCGAAAGCTGGTGGCAGCAATATTCCGGCCGCGCGATCGTGGGAAAGATGACGGGGGCACAGCTGGACCGGCTGCCGGTGCGGCTGGAATCCTTCGCCGATTTCGCCGCCCGCCATCCCGAGGGCAGGGTGCTGGTACCCACCGGAGACGTGATGCGCAGCTATGGGGCCAACCCCTATATGGGCTATGACCGCGCCGCGCGTCCCTTCCTCTATCGCGGGCGCTATGACGGGCCGGGCCGGCCGCTGATGCGGGTGGTGACGGTGGAAGGATCGAAGACGGCCTGGAGCCTCGAGCTTTTACGCAAGAAGGGCCGGATCGAGGAGGGCGATCTGGTGCTGAGCTGGAAGCCCGGTCAGGCCTCGGCGCTCGATCAGGCGGTGATCGCGAAGGGCCGCGATGTCGGCACCGCGCTGGTCCAGCGCCGCCATGCCGACGGCACGCTGGAGGATGTCGCCTATGAGGTGCCCTTCGCCTTTACCTTCCTCGCCTTCACCCCCGACGGCATTATCCGCCATACCGAATAGCGCCGCGCCGCTTGCGCGCCGCTGCCGCGCGTGATTGCCTGCCGCCACCAATGGCGGAGGAGGCGGGCATGTCCATCAGCACCGGCGAGGCGACGATACGGCTTCTGGCCGAATACGGTGTCGATACCGTCTTCGGCATTCCCGGCGTGCACACGCTGGAGTTTTGCCGCGGGCTGGGCGCGGGCAGCGCGGTGCGCCACATCCAGTGCCGCAGCGAGATGGGGGCGGGGCTTGCCGCCGACGGCTATGCCCGCGCCTCGGGCAGGCCGGGCGTGGTGCTGACCATCTCCGGCCCCGGCGTGACCAATGCCGCCACGCCGCTGGGCGTGTCGTGGAACGATTCTGTCCCGGTCCTGCTGATCTCGGCCGATACCGCGCGCGGGGCCCAGGGCAAGGGCTGGGGCGTGCTGCATGAGGTGAGCGATCTCTGCGCCGTGACCCGGCCGCTGACCGCGTTTTCCGCCCGGGCGATGCGGTCTGCCGATTTGCCCGAGCTGCTGGCGCGCGCCTTTGGCGGCTTTGGCGCCGCCCGCCCGCGCCCGGCCCATGTCGCCATTCCTGTCGATCTGCTGGAGGAGGCGGCAGACGGGGGGTGGAGTGCGGTTCCGGCCCCATCCCGCCCGCAGCCGGCGCCCGAGGCGATCGCAGAGGCCGCCGCGCGGCTGGAGGCGGCGAGAAGGCCGGTCATCATCGCCGGCGGCGGCGCGGTGGACGGGGCGGCGGCGCTGCGGACACTGGCCGAAAGGCTGGGCGCGCCGATCGTCACTACCAGCGCCGGCAAGGGGGTTCTGGCCGAGGACCACCCGCTGTCGCTGGGCGCCACGCTCTGCCGGCCGGAGACGCGCGCGCTGCTCGCCGAGGCCGATTGCCTGCTCGCGGCGGGCACCGAGCTGTCGGAGAC
>RFIR01000410.1 GCA_003695135.1 Alphaproteobacteria bacterium
GGGCGTTGCACCCGGGCGCCGCGAAATGCGGCGCTACATGCGATTTTCATATTTTCACCGTTGATTGATAAATATTGATTGCGAAGTTATTTTCTAATTATTTTACGCGCGCGCAGATTTGATTGGTATGAAAGCTGGCACATTCAGGATGCCCGCCTGCATCCGGGTTTTGCAGGGGTTTCTTGAGGAAACTGGTCGCGCGGCGCGCATTGTCCATCATCTCGTCGAGTTCGGAATCGTCCAGTCCCAGCGCTCAGCCCGCGACATCGCGCGCGAGCACGAGGCTGCGGCCCGCGCAGATCAGCCGGCCATCGGCATCGCGGCAGCTTGCCTGCAGATCGACCAGTTGCTTTTCCGGCCGCAGGCGGGTGATCTCGACCTCGGCGGTCAGCCCGGCACCGACGGGCGCCGGGGCATGAAACACCAGCTCCTGCTTGAGGTAGTTGGTCCCCGGCCCCGGCAGGTGGACGCCGAGAAGGTGGGAGATCAGCGCAGCGACCAGCGGCTCGGGCACGCTGTCGTGCCCGACCTCCTGCCCGGTCAGCGCGGCGAAATCCGCCAGGTCCCCGGCCGTGAAGCTTCGCGACAGGCTGGCCTTCCGTCCCACTTCCATCATGCGAGCTCCGCCTCGCCGGTCAGAAGCTCCGCCCCGTCGGTCAGCCGCACGGCGCGCATGACATAACGGTGCCCGCCCAGCGGTTCGACCACGAGTTCGACATGGTCGCCCGCGAAGCAGGGAGCCGGGAACATCAGGCTCTGCCGGTTCAGCCGCGCGCCGGGGGCCGCGCGCTGCATGAGCGCCCAAAGCCGGGCATAGATCAGCATGCCATGCGCCACGGTGCGGCCAAAGCGGGTGCGGGCGGCGAAATCCGGATCGACATGGATCGGGTTGTCGTCGCCTGAAAGCCGGGCGAAGGCGTCGAACTCCGCCTGGCTCGGCACCCAGTCCTCGCGGATCGCACTCATTCCAGCCGCGCCCGCAGATCGGGCTTGCGCACCTTGCCGGCGGCGGTGCGCGGGAAATCCTCGACCAGGGCAAAGCTCTTCGGCACCTTGAAGGCGGCGAGCCGTTCGCGGCACCATGCGGCCAGTGCCGCCGGGTCGGGGTCGTGGCCCGGCCGGGGCAGGATGAAGGCGGCGCCCACCTCGCCCCATCTGGCATCCGCCACCCCGACCACCGCCGCTTCCAGCACCGCCGGATGGGCGTTCAGCACCCGCTCGATCTCGGCCGGATAGACGTTCTCGCCGCCGGAGATGTACATGTCCTTGATGCGGTCGACGATGAACATGTAGCCGTCTTCGTCGCGCCGGCCGACATCGCCGGATTTCAGCCAGCCATCGGCGGTGAAGGCGGCCGCCGTCGCGGCCTCGTTGCCGAAATAGCCCGGCGTGATGTTGGGGCCCCGCATAAGGATCTCGCCCTGGCCGGGTGCGCCATCGGGCACGCCGTCGAGCCGGACCTCGGTCAGCATCTGCGCCCGGCCGACCGAGCCGATCTTCTCCGCCGCCCGGGCGCGGTCCATCAGGAACACGGTGGGGCCGGTCTCGGTCATGCCGAAGCCGTTGCAGATCATCGCCCCGCGCTCGGCGAAGAAGCGGATCAGCGGCTCGGGCAGGGGCGCGCCGCCGCAGGCCATGCGGATGCGCGACCAGTCGACCTCATCCACCGCCGGATGCAGGCTGAAGGCCTGAAAGATCGCCGGCACGCCGAAGAACTGGCTGACCTTGCCGTCGCGCAACAGGCCGAGCAGGGTGGCGGGATCGAAGCGCGGCACCACGGTCGAGCAGCCACCGGCGAGAAAGAGCGGCAGGGTGTAGAGATTGATGCCCGCGGTATGGAACAGCGGCAGGAAGTTGACGGAGGTGTCGGCCGAGGTCAGGTCGATCGCCTGGCCGATATTGACGGCGTTGGCCCAGCACATGCGCGGGGTCTGGATCACCGCCTTGGGCAGGCCGGTGGTGCCGGAGGTAAAGAGCAGATACCACGGTGCAGTGGCATCGACCTGACGCGGGGGCAGGGGGGCGTGGGCGCAGAGTTCGGCCATGCCGGCCTCGCCCGGTGCGGGCTCGTCCATCGCGATTGGCGTCAGCGCCATTTGTGCAGCGAGCGACCGGGCAGGCTCGGCATTCTCGGCATCGAACAGCACCGCCGAGGCGCCGACCGATGCGAGGGTCTCGCGCAGCTCCGGCACCGGCTGGCGCCAGTTGAGCGGGGCCATGATGACCCCGCTCCTGAGGCAGGCGAAAAGGGCGATGAAGAATTCAACGCGGTTGAGCGACAGCACCGCCAGCCGGTCGCCGGCGCCGAGCCCCAGCTCGATCAGCCCGGCGGCGAGGCCGCCCGCCGCGCGGTCGATCTCGGCGAAGCTGAAGCGGCTGGCATCGGTGACGAAGGCGGGCGCTTCCGGGCTCAGCTCGGCGCGCTTGGCTGCCATGTCGGGAATGCGGTCAAGCATGTCTCTTCCTCCGCCGCGACAGGAACCGATCCATGCCGCGCGCCGTCTCGGGCAGTCCGATCCGGGCGCAGAAGGCCTGCCGCTCGGCCGCCAGCCATGCCGCGACGCAGGTCCGCCGGGCCTCGTCCCAGACCAGCCGCTTGGCCGCGATCAGCGCGTCCGGCTCAGCCGCGTCCATCTCCGCGATCGCCGCCAGCGCGGCCGTGCGCGGGTCGTCCGGCGCGACGAGATCGGCCAAGCCGAGACCCAGCGCCTCCGGCGCTTCGATCCGCGCATTCCGCATCTGGATCGACAGCGCCCGGTGCGCACCGATCGCCTCGGGCAGCAGCGCGGTCCAGCCGCCATCCGGGGCGAAGCCGACCTCGCGGTACCAGGGCTGGATGAATGCGTCTTCGCCCAGCACCACCATGTCGGCAGCCAGAACCAGCCCGGTGCTGCCGCCGGTGATGGCCCCGCCTGCTGCCGCGACCACCAGCGCCGGCGCGCCGAGAAGCGCGAGGATGATCTCGTTGAGCCGCCCGACCACGGTGTCGGCATAGGCCAGCGCCCGGCCTTCGGCCACGGCGTCGCGAAAGCGGGCGACATCGCCGCCGGTCGAGAAGTTGCGACCCTCGGCGGCGAGCAGGATGAAGCGGGCCTCCATCCGCCCCGCCCCGGCCAGCGCATCGGCCAAGGCGTCGAGCAGCGCGGGGCAGAGCGCATTGCTGCGCGCGGCATGGGCGAGCCGGATCTCGCACAGGCGACGGCCCGAGGGGAGCTCGTCGGGCGCGACGGTGACCAGCCCGGTCATGCCGCCAGCCCGTGCTCGATCATGTCGAAGGCGACCGCCACCACCTCCTCGATATCGGTGTCGCGATCCCACAGCACGAAACGCTCGCCCAGCGCCTTGGCCAGCCCCATCAGCGCCCAGGCGCGCACCTCGCAATTGCCGGGGCGGATCTCGCCCGCGCGCTGCGCCCGTTCCAGCTGCTGGCGATAGGCGCGGGCGAAGCGGGTGAAATAGTCGCGATAGGCGGCCGGAGCGACGAAGCGTGCCTCCTCGACGATGCGATAGAGCTCGGGGCGCTCGGCGACGAAGCGCAGGAACGCCTCCAGCCCCCTGCGCTCGGCCTCCAGCCGGCCGTCGCATTTCGCCACCGCCCTGGCGATGACATCGCGGGTGAGCCGGCCCATCTCGGCGACCAGCTCGGCAAAGATCTCGTCCTTGCCCCTGAAATAGATGTAGAGCGTGCCCTGGGCGGTGCGCGCCTCGCGGGTGATGTCGGCGATGGAGGCATCGGCATAGCCCATGGTGCCGAACACGGTCTCGGCCGCGCGCAGGATCTGGTCGCGCCGGGCCTGTCCGCGGGTGGTCTTGGGTCTGACTGCCATGCCGGGTCACAACATGAATAATGATTCATGTTTCACTACCATCGAATCCGGGCGAGGTCAAACCGCGCTGCCAGCTGCGCGCCCCGGCGCCGCGCTACATGTTGGGGTAGTTCGGGCCCTCTCCGCCCTGCGGCGTCACCCAGGTGATGTTCTGGCTGGGATCCTTGATGTCGCAGGTCTTGCAGTGCACGCAGTTCTGGGCGTTGATCTGGAAGCGCGGGCCGCCCTCCTCCTCGATCACCTCATAGACCCCGGCCGGGCAGTAGCGCTGCGCCGGTTCGGCGAATTTCGGCAGGTTCCAGGTGATCGGGATGTCGGGATCGGCGAGCCTCAGATGGCAGGGCTCGTCTTCGGCATGATTGGTGAAGGAATAGGCGACATTGGTCAGCCGGTCGAAGCTGAGCACGCCGTCGGGTTTGGGATATTCGATCGGGCTGTAGCGCTCGGCCCGGCCGGTGGCCTCGGCATCGGTCTTGCGGTGGCCAAGCGTGCCGAACAGCGTGCCGCCGAACAGCGTCGCCCACCACATGTCCAGCCCGCCGAGCGCCAGATTGCCCAGATAGGTACCGTAGCGCGCGCCCAGCGGCGCGACGTTGCGCACCGGCTTGAGATCGCGCGCCACCGGGCCGGTCCTGAGTTCCGAATCATAATCGCCAAGCTCGTCGGAGGCGCGCCCGGCGGCAATCGCCGCCGCCGCCGCCTCGGCCGCCGCCTTGCCCGACAGCATGGCGTTGTGATTGCCCTTGATGCGCGGCAGGTTGACCAGACCGCCGGCCGCACAGCCGATCAGCGCCCCGCCGGGAAACACCGCCTTGGGGATCGACTGAAAGCCGCCCTTGGTCACCGCCCGCGCGCCATAGGCGACGCGCTTGCCCCCCTCCAGCACCCTGGCGATCTCCGGATGATGCTTCCAGCGCTGGAATTCCATATAGGGGAACAGGTAGGGGTTGGCGTAGTCGAGATTGACGATGAAGCCGGCAAAGACCTGGTTGTTCTCGGCGTGATAGAGAAAGCCGCCGCCGCCGGTCGATCCGCCCAGCGGCCAGCCCATCGTGTGCACGACCAGACCGGGATGGTGGTGTTCGGGGCGCACCTCCCAGATCTCCTTCATGCCGAGACCGTATTTCTGCGGCTGGCAATCGCGGTCGAGCCCGTAACGGGCAATCGCCTGCTTGGACAGCGAGCCGCGCGCGCCCTCGGCCAGCAGGACGTACTTGCCCAGAAGCTCCATGCCCGGCTCGTAATGCGGGCCGGGCGTGCCGTCCTTCTGCAGGCCGAACTCGCCGGCGACCACCCCCCTGACCTCGCCCTGCTCGCCGAACACCAGCTCCGAGCACGACATGCCGGGAAAGATCTCCACCCCCAGCGCCTCGGCCTGCTCGGCCATCCAGCGGCAGACATTGCCCATCGACACGATGTAGCAGCCGTGATTGTTCATCAGCGGCGGCATCGGCCAGTTGGGTATGCGCATCTGCCCC
>RFIR01000005.1 GCA_003695135.1 Alphaproteobacteria bacterium
GACATGCCCGGCGAAATCGGGCGTTGCCATCAGCGCCCGGCAGCGCGCGAAACGGGTATCGGCATAGGCGCGGAAATCCTCGGCCGGGTTGTCGTTGGCCAGCTGGATCAGGCCCCACAGCGTCCACAGAAGGTCGCACATCGCCTTGTAGATCACCATGCGGCCGCGCGCCTCCGGGCGCGCCTCGCCGCCGAAATAGGCGCGCAGCATGGCCTCGTCCTGATCAGCATCGAACCCTGCTTCGACCGACAGATCGCCCAGATCCCACATCGGGTCGTTCATGCCGGAATATTCCCAGTCCACGATCCACATGCGAGTTCCGGTATCGAGGAAGTTCTCGCACAGCGGATCGCAGTGGCAGGGCGCAAGCGCCACCGGATGGGCGGCAAGGGCGCGCCGCACCGATTCCGCCTCGGCCACTACGTCGTGATAGCCCTCGGGCAGCGCGACATCTTTGGTCGCGAGCACCCCGAAATAGTCGTCGATCATCGAGAACAGCTCGAAGCGGAAGGGGAAGGTGGCGCCCGATTCGTGCAGCCGCTGCAACGTCTGCGCAGCCCGCTCCGGCGCGCCGGGTCGCTCGCGAAAGGCCTCGGGCGTCATCGTCACCGCGCCGTCGATGAACTCGGTAACCATCAGCCCGGTTTCGGGATCGGCATGGATCACCGTCGGGCCGACGCCGGCCCGCGCCGCCTCGCGCGCCGCAACCGCCTCGTTGGCGCGGTCGATGTATTCCTCGGTGCCGGCGCCGGGAATGCGCAGGCAGTATGCGCCCAGCCGGTAGACCCGGTTGGTCAGCCCGCTCATGCGCTGCGGCGTGCCGGCAAACCCGCGCAACTCCGGCACTGCGGCCATGGCCGCGCGCAGTTCCGCATCCGTCAATACCGCCTCGTCCATCGCGTGCCTCCTCGTCTTCAAGGGTTGCATCCGGTCTCGCTGCCATGGTGGATTGTCGGGAAAACCGGGCGGGGGATCAAGAATGGCACCGGCAAGGCACGAAGGCCAGCTTGGCCGCGTCTATGGCGCGGGCAGCGCCGAGGAGATCGCGCGGCTCTACGATGAGTGGTCGGAGCGCTATGACGCCGACATGTCCAGCGCAGGCTATCGTCACCCGACGATCTGCCTGGCGCTGCTTGCGCGCTACCTGCCGCGCGGCGCCGGGCCGGTGCTGGATGCCGGGGCGGGCACCGGGCTGATCGGCGAGTGGCTGACGATCCTGGGCTATGACCGGATCGAGGCGCTCGACATCTCGGAGGGCATGCTGGCGGTGGCGGCGCGCAAGAATGTCTATCGCAAGCTGCATTGCCTCGCCCTTGGCACGCGGCTGCCCTTTGCCGACGGCGCCTTTGCCGGCATCGTCTGCGCCGGCGTGTTCACCACCGGCCATGTCGGGCCGGAGGGGCTGGACGAGCTGGTCCGCATCTGCCGGCCGGGCGGCGTACTGGTGATGACGGTCAAGGGCGCGCTGTGGGAGGGCGGGTTCGGCACCCGTGTCGCCGGGCTGGAGGCGACCGGCCGCGTCACCCGGCTGGAGGAGACGCCGCCCTATCTCTCCATGCCCGCCGATCCGGCCACCACCCCGAGCCTTGGCGTGGCGCTGCGGGTGAACGGGTCCGGCGGGTAGGGCGTTCCGCGCAAGCCGGCTTGTCCCTCGCGCCGGCGCCAGCCGTACCACCGTCCGGCATGCGCCTGCCGCCTCATACCAGGGTTCGATCAGTTCGACCAACGCCCTGTCGATTTCTCTTTTGCGGGCGTTCAAGCGCGAGCGCTGCCCGGGCTCACGCCCGGGCAGAGCAGGTTCTTGGGACCCCTGCGCAACTCCGGCGCGAACGGGCATCCCAGGCAGAGACGCGTTTTCTGCCAATGTGTACTGCACGCGCTTAAAGTAATTAGAAAATAATTCCCCAATCAATATTTACCAAATAGGTGAAAATCAGGAACAAACTTCGCCGGCGCCGCATTTTGTGGCGCCCAAGCGCAGCGCCCGGGTCTGGCCAGCGGAGTTTTGCAGAGCTCTCTTGTAATTATTTTATGCGCGCGCAGATTTGATTGGTTTGAAAACTGGCACATTCTGGATGCCTGTCTACATCCGGAGTTTCGCAAAGGTCTCTTCTTGCCATTGGGGCTTGGGCTCACCCCTTCACCCTCAGGTTCTCGGGGTCGTAGAGCGGCTTGAGCGTGAGCCGCGCCGGGAAGGTCTTCTCGGCCACCACCAGCTCGTAGCTGCCATCGGCGAGGAAGGCGTCGGTGACCCCGCCCTCGGCATTCACATAGCCATAGCCGATGTTCCGGCCCACCGTGTAGCCGTAGCCGCCGGAGGTCAGATAGCCGACCGGTTCGCCATTGCGCAGGATCGTCTCGCGCCCCACCAGCACCGCATCCGCGTCGTCGATGGTGAAACCGGCCAGCCGCCGGCGCAGCGGCCGGCCGGCCTGTTCCTCCAGCGCCTCGCGCCCCAGGAACGGCGTGTTGCGGCGCAGCTTGACCGCCCAGCCCAGCCCGGCCTCGAAGGGCGTGTCGTTGGGCGTGATGTCGGTGGACCAGGCGCGGTAACCCTTTTCCAGCCGCAGTGATTCCAGCGCGCGATAGCCGACGGGCCGGATGCCCGCGCCGGCGCCGGCCTCCATCAGCGCGTCGAACACCACCCCGGTATCGCCGATCGGCACATGCAGCTCCCAGCCCAGCTCGCCGACATAGGTGACCCGCAGCGCCCGCACCGGACGCCCGGCAATGGTCAGCTCGCGGGCATGGGCGAAGGGGAAGGCGGCGTTCGACACATCCGCCCCGGTCAGCCGGGCCAGCACCTCGCGCGCCCGCGGGCCCATCAGCGACAGCGTGCCCCAGCCTTCGGTGACATCGCTGAGGCTGCAGTCCGCGCCGCGCAGGTGATCGGCGATCCAGGCCGCGTCATGGGTGCGAAAGCCGGTGCCGGTGACGATGTAGAAGCGATCGTCGGCCAGCCGCGCCACGGTCAGATCGGCCTCGATGCCGCCGCGCGAATTGAGAAGCTGGGTATAGGTCAGCCGGCCGACCGGACGGTCGATCCTGTTGGCGCAGATCCATTCCAGCGCCTCCAGCGCGCCGGGCCCGGCCAGCTCGTACTTGGCGAAGGAGGACTGGTCGAAGATGCCCACCGCCTCGCGCACATGGGCGTGCTCGGCGCCGACCGCCTCGAACCAGTTCGCCCGCCCCATGGCCGGGATGTCGCGCGCCTCCATGCCCTCGGGCGCGAACCAGTTGGGCCGCTCCCAGCCGAGCTTGGAGCCGAAAACGGCGCGATGCGCCTTCAGCCGCTCATAGAGCGGCGAGACGATGCGCGGGCGGCCCGTCTCGTATTCCTCGTGGGGATAGGCCACCGTGTAGTGCTTGCCATAGGCCTCCAGCGTGCGGTCGCGCACCCAGTCGCGATCCTCGTGCAGGCCGGAAAAGCGGCGGATATCGACCACCCACAGATCGAGCGGCGCCTCGCCCCGCACCACCCATTCGGCCAGCACCCAGCCCGCGCCGCCGCCCGCGGCGATGCCGAAGGCGTTGAAGCCGGCGCCCACGAACATGTTGGCGCATTGCGGCGCGCTGCCGAGGATGAAGTTGCCGTCCGGAGTAAAGCTTTCCGGCCCGTTGATCATCTTCTTCACGCCCGCCTCGCGCAGCGCCGGCACCCGCGCCATCGCCTGTTCCATGTGCTGGGCGAAATGGTCGAAATCGTCGTCGAAAAGCTGGAACTGCCAGTGTTCGGGCACGTCGCCCGTGGTCCAGGGCTTGGGGTCGGGCTCGTAGCCGCCCATCACCAGCCCGCCCACCTCCTCCTTGAAATAGGTGCGCCGGTCGGGATCGCGGATGGTCGGCGCATCCGGCGCGAGGCCCGGGATCGGTTCGGTGATGATGTATTGATGCCGGACGGGCTGCAGCGGCACGTTGATGCCGGCCTTCGCGCCCAGCTGGCGCGCCCATTGTCCGGCGCAGTTGACCACCTTCTCGCAGCGGATCTCGCCCTGATCGGTCTGCACGGCGGTGATGCGCTCGCCCTCCATCGCGAAGCCGCGCACGACCACGCCCTCGAGGATGCGCGCGCCATGCATCCGCGCCCCCCTGGCCAGCGACTGGGTGATGTCCGAGGGGCTTGCCTGACCGTCGGTGGGCAGCCAGCTGGCGCCGACCAGATCCGCGGTCTCCATCAGCGGCCACATGCGCCGGACCTCATCGGGCGAGATCAGATGCATCTCCATCCCGAAGCTGCGCGCCGTGGTCGCCAGCCGCCGGTATTCGGTCCAGCGATTCTCGTTCGTGGCCAGCCGCAGGCAGCCGGTCATCTTCCAGCCCGTCTCCAGCCCGGTTTCGGCCGCCAGCCCCTTGTAGAGCTCGACCGAATATTTCAGCACCCGCGTGATCGAGGCCGAGGAGCGCAGCTGCCCGACCAGACCGGCGGCGTGCCAGGTCGAGCCGCAGGTCAGCCGCCCCTGTTCGAGCAGGACCACCTCCGCCCCGTGATCGCGCGCCAGGTGATAGGCGGTCGAGCAGCCGATGATGCCGCCGCCGATGACGACGATCTCGGCCTGCGTCGGAAGGGTCATGTCGGGCTGT
Organism: Alphaproteobacteria bacterium; assembly: GCA_003695135.1. Classification (GTDB taxonomy): domain Bacteria; phylum Pseudomonadota; class Alphaproteobacteria; order Rhodobacterales; family Rhodobacteraceae; genus J013. Next base: position 4,582 of record RFIR01000005.1, read on the forward strand.
CCCCATGCTTGGCGCGGTAGCTGGCGAGGGCGGCCTCGAGCCGCTCGAGGTTCTCGCGCGCGTAGTCTGTGTAATCGGCCCCGGGCGCTGAGAGATGCAGCTCCGAGACCATCGCCCACATCGCCTCGCGCAACAGCGAGGCGCACTGCATGGCGTCGAAGGCGCGCAGAGTCGCGGCATCCGGCGCGTGCCCGAAATAGGCCGACAGCAGGCGCCCGGCTTCCTCGTCGCTCATCCCGGCATTGGAGGCGGCGCCGGCAAGATCGAACATTGCGGTGCCGAAACCGGCATATTCGAAGTCGATCAGCCACAGCCTTTCGCCGTCATCGAGGAAATTGGCTGGCAGCAGATCGTGATGGCCAAAGACGATCGGCATCGGAACCTGCACCGCCTCCAGCCCGCGCGCGAGTGCCAGAAAACCCGGAATGCGGTCGCGAAAGCCGCTGTTGCCGGCCTCCAGCGTGCGGGCATAGTCGCGGATCACATGAAAGACCCAGAAGATGAAGCCCGGCCCGGTCACGTGCTCGGCCATCCGGGAATGAAAGCCGCGGATCAGATCGGCCACCCGCTCGGGCGCGGCGCGCACATCGGCCTCGCCCCAGGTGCGCGCCTCGATGAAGGCGCTGACCGTGACGCCGGGCTCGGCATATTCGACCGCCGGGGCGAAACCCGCCGCATGGGCGGCGCGGGCGGTCATCAGCTCGCGCTCGCGGATCACATGGTGGAAGGGATAGTCGGTGCCGAAACGCACGACATGCGTCCCGGCGGCATCGGTCACCTTCCAGCTTTCGTTGGACAGCCCGCCATGCAGCGGCTCGGCGGCGATCTCGCCCTGCCAGCAGGGCAGGGCGCGCAGTCGGTCCATGGCGTTCATTTCCCTTCCTCCAGCCCCAGGCGTTCACGGGCGCGGCGCGCACCGGCCGAGAGCAGCCGGTCGGCGATGATGGCGATGAAGGCCACGGCCAGACCGGCGACCAGCCCGCGGCCCGGATCGGCCTTGGTCAGCGCGATATAGACCTCCTGACCCAGATCGCGGGTGCCCACCAGCGCGGTGATCACC
>RFIR01000411.1 GCA_003695135.1 Alphaproteobacteria bacterium
CCGAGGAGCCGGCCGATCCGGCACCGGCAGCCCCGCCCGCCGCGGCTTTCTCGCCGGTGCACGAACCCGCCCCCTCGCTGGGCAAGCCCGAATTCGGGGCCGAACTGGCAAGCCTCCCGCCGATGGAGGAGAGACGTCGCCCCGCCCGGCTGGACGAGGCCGGACCGCCGCCGCCCGCTGCCAGCCGCGATCCCAGACCGGCCGCCGGCACCCCGCCCGAGGCGCCGGGCGGGCTGACGCCGCCCGCCTTCGATCTGGTCCGCGTCGAACGCGACGGCACCACCATCATCGCCGGGCGTGCCGATCCCGACGTGCAGATCGACATTTCCTTCGACGGCGAGGTGCGCGAGAGCGTGCGCACCAGTTCGCGCGGCGATTTCGTCGCCATGCTGTTTACCGAGCTCAAGCAGGATCCGCAGGAGCTGCGACTGATCGCCCGTGCCGAAGGCCCGGCGGTCACCTATTCGGAGGACACCGTCATCGTCCTCGCGCCGCCGCCGGCGGCGGAGGAGGCCGAGACCCCGGCCCTGCCGGCGGTGGTCAGGGCCGGCCCCGAGCGCGTGGAGCTGGTGCAGCCCCCGCGCCCCGGCGGCGTCGATCAGGTGGTGCTCGACACCATCAGCTATGACAAGATCGGTGCGGTGGTGCTGTCGGGGCGCGGCCGCCCCGATGCCTCGCTGCGCATCTATACCGACAACCGCAACGTCGCCACGCTGCGGGTCTCGCCGACCGGAGAATGGCAGGCGGTGCTGCCCGACATCGCGCCGGGCCGCTACACGCTGCGCATCGACGAGCTCGACCGGACCGGGACCCGGGTCAGCAGCCGGATGGAAACGCCGTTCCAGCGCGACATCCCCGCAGACATCCGCGGCACCGATCAGGCGCTGCCGGCCGTGGTCCGGGAGGAGGTCGCCGGCACGATCTATGTCGTGCAGCCGGGCAACAATCTGTGGCGCATCGCCCGCAAGCATCTGGGCAAGGGTATCCGCTACACCTACATCTTCATGGCCAATCGCGACCAGATCCGCGATCCCGATCTGATCTATCCCGGTCAGATCTTCGACATTCCGCCGCGCGCCGTCGTCGAGGCACAGGATCGCCGCAAGGGTCGCTGACGCCGGACCGCCGGCCGAGCGGTCGAATCGAAAGGCTTGGCCGGACCCGCCGGCCGAAGCACGGGGCCGGATCGAGGGAGAGTGTCCACCGCCATGCGCAGAACCGGTCCTTCCATCATGACGGCGGGCAATCCCGATATCAGGACCATCCGCCGGGTAGTGCCCTATCTGTGGCCGGCCGGCGAGCCGGCGATGAAGCTGCGGGTGGTGGGCGCGATGCTGGCGCTGCTGATGTCGAAGGTGGCGACGGTGGCCACCCCGGTCGTGTTCAAATACGCCGTCGATGCGCTGACCCCGGGGGCCGAGCCGAGCGCCGCCCTGTTCGTTGGCGCGGTGGGGCTGGTCGTGGCCTATGGGGTGATGCGGCTGGCCGGCGTCGGCTTCCAGCAGCTGCGCGACATCATCTTCGCCCGCGTGGCCCAGCGCGCCCTGCGCCGGCTGGCGCTGGAGACCTTCCGCCACGTGCACGCGCTGAGCCTGCGCTTTCACATCGCCCGCAAGACCGGGGCGCTCAACCGGGTGCTGGAACGCGGCGTGAAGGGGGTGGAATTCCTGCTGCGCTTCATGCTGTTCTCGGTCGGCCCGCTGATGCTGGAACTGGTGATGGTCGCGCTGGTGCTGTGGGCGGCCTTCGATTTCTCCTATCTCGCGGTGGTGGCGGTCACCATCGCGCTCTACATCGTCTTCACCTTCAAGGTGACCGAATGGCGGGTACAGATCCGCCGGCGGATGAACGAGCAGGATCAGGAGGCCAACCAGAAGGCGGTCGACAGCCTGCTGAATTTCGAGACGGTGAAGTATTTCGGCGCCGAGCGGCGCGAGGCCGAGCGCTATGACGCCTCCATGGCCGGCTACGAGCAGGCGGCGCTGCAGACCAGCTGGTCGCTGGCCTATCTCAATTTCGGCCAGGCCTTCCTGATCACCACCGGGCTGGTGATCGTGATGACCATGGCCGCGCTCGGGGTTCAGGAAGGCCGGCTGACGGTGGGCGATTTCGTCATGGTCAACGCCTACATGATCCAGATCACCCTGCCGCTGAACTTCCTCGGCACCGTCTATCGCGAGATCCGCCAGGCGCTGATCGACATGCGCGACATGTTCACCCTGCTCGACGAGCCGCCCGAGGTGACCGACCGGCCCGGCGCGCCGGCGCTGGTGGTGCGCGGCGGCACGGTTCGGTTCGAGGGCGTGCATTTCGGCTACGAACCGGAACGCCCGATCCTGAAGGGGCTCGATCTGGAGGCGCCGGCGGGGCGCAAGCTGGCCGTGGTCGGCCCGTCGGGCTCGGGCAAGTCCACCATCGCCCGACTCCTGTTCCGCTTCTACGATGTCGATGCCGGCCGGGTGACCATCGACGGGCAGGATGTCCGCGACGTCAGCCAGGAAAGCCTGCGCCGGGCCATCGGGGTGGTGCCGCAGGACACGGTGCTGTTCAACGACACCATCTATTACAACATCGCCTATGGCCGGCCCGAGGCCAGCCGCGCCGAGGTCGAGGCGGCGGCGCGGGCGGCGCGCATCCATGATTTCATCACCTCTCTGCCGCGCGGATACGACACCGAGGTCGGCGAGCGCGGGCTGAAGCTGTCGGGCGGCGAGAAGCAGCGCGTCGGCATCGCCCGCACCATCCTCAAGGACCCGCCGATCCTGATCCTCGACGAGGCGACCTCGGCGCTGGATACCGAGACCGAGCGCGGCATTCAGGAGGCGCTGCGCGAGATGGGCGAGGGGCGCACCGTCATCACCATCGCGCACCGGCTGTCGACGGTGGTCGATTCCGACCGCATCGTGGTGCTGGAGAAGGGCGAGGTCGTCGAATCCGGCACGCATGAGGAGCTGGTGGCACGCGGCGGGCGCTATGCACGCATGTGGGCCGCCCAGCAGGCCGAGGAGGAGGAGGCGGAGGCGGTTTAGGCCGATCCGCTCCACGGCCGGTCCGGATCATTCGCCGGTTGGTCGGATCCGGCCGGCGGGCATGGGCCGGGCCATTGGCATGGTGTGTGAATGGGTCTCCCGACTTGCACACTCGCCAGTCGTCGAATTTCGAACCCGCCATGTCCCTCAATGCGCCAGTGCCGGTCTGTCACCTCTCGATGGGCTCGAAAATCGCGCCCGGTTCGACGGCGGTGCCGCATCCGCGGATGGCAGAGCGCTCCTGCTGCGCGAGATCGAGCGCGGAATGGGAATCTCGGATGCGCTGGCCTCCCATCTGGCGACTCGACGCGATCCGGTGCGCAGGCATCTCGATGACCGGGGCACGGGTGTGGGCGATGACCTGCGAGCGGGCGCCGCGCGCCACCCTGGGGCGAACCTTGCGGCCGACGCTGTCGCGGCTGGAGAGCCTTCCCGGCCGGGACGCATTTTCTGCCAACATGCGCAGCGCGGACACAAGGTAATTGGATGAGGCCCCCGCGAAACTCCGGCGCGACGGGGGTTATCCCGGGCGAGACGCGTTTTCCGCCGGTGTATACTGCGTACGCGCAAAGTAATTAGAAGAGCCCCCTGCGAAACTCCGGCGCGACCGGGTATCCCGGGCGAGACGCGCTTTCTGCCAATGTGTACTGCGCGTGTATAAAGTAATTAGAAAATAATTCTCCAATCAATATTTATCAAATATATGAAAATCATGGATAATCGCCGCCGGCGCCGCATTTCGCCTCCGCCCGAGCGCAGCGCCCAGGTCTGGCCAGCGGAGTTTCGCAGGGGTCTCTATCAATCGACAGTGAAAATATTCGCAACATGACCGGCGCCGCATTTCGCAGCGCCCGGGTCTGGCCGGCGGAGGCTTGCAGGTGTCTCGATATTGCGAACTTCATTCCGGAAAGCGAAAGCCGTATCCAGCGCATTGAAGACCTCGACGGAAGAGATACCGCGGTCGCCGGCAGACGGCAGACGGGGCCGAGGTTGACGACGACATCCTTGTCCGCGCCTTCCACCCCTTCAAAACCGGCCCGGGCAATTGTCGGGTCGTCAGCGCCAGGATCCAAGGCGCGCGGCACGAAAGCCGCAATCCTCGGCGAGCTCCGATGTCGAGCGGGACACCATCGCAGGCAGCCTGAGCGCAGGATTGTCGGCCATGCCGTCCGCAGTTTCCGGCGGCATGCCCTTCCCGGCGCGGATCAGCCCCTCGACGGGGCGGCGTTGACGGCAATCCTGGGCAGGGCCTCGGACGCAGTGGGGTTGCAGGCACGCTTGCGCAAGCTTTCGCATGGCGCGGGGTGGACGGCGCCCGTCCCCGGCAGCGCGGATGCTGTCGCGCGTGGCATGGTCATCGACCTCTCGCTGGCCGGGCGTCACGGGCAGATCCCGGTCGATGATATCCTGCCGATGCTTGCGGCAGCGGCCCTGGCAGCGGTGACCTGCATCGCGGGATTGGTATAGAATCGGATCAACGCCGTCATTCTCCAGTTGAAAATTGGTGCAGACCGCCCAAGGATGGCTGCATCGGATTTGCACCGAATCGGTCCGGGTGCCGACGCGTCGTCGGCATTTGGCCGTGGGATGACGGGTGCGCCGCGGAAACGAAACGGTGGCGGCACGCCACCGAACGCCTTGGGAGGTAGACATGAAACGGGGTCTTGGACTGAGTCGTCGGAAATTCCTGACCGCGAGCGCGATCACCGCCGCGGCGGCAGCCGCGGGCGGGCGGGCCTTCGAGGTGCCGAGCCTCGTCTCCCCCGCCGCCGCGGCCACCGACGATCCGGTCGGCGATCCGATCCATATCGGCTTTCTCGCCGCACTGTCCGGCCCCGATGCCGGCTGGGGCCTGCCGGGGCTGACCGGCAACCAGATCTTCATCGACCGGGTCAACGCCCAGGGCGGGCTGAAGGTCGGCAAGGAACGCCGTCCGCTGAAGATGTTCGCCTTCGATGACGAGGCGACCGGCTCGAAGGCGCTGCAGGGCGCCAAGCAGCTGGTGCTGGAAAACGAGGTCAAGTTCATCAGTGCCATCGGCGGCAACCCCGCCGACGCCACGCATCCCTTCCTGACCAAGATGAAGGTGATCTACGCCAGCCTGATCTCGACCGACATCAAGCCCGACCGGCCCTATCTGATCGCCGGCGGCGATGTGACCCCGCGCATCGACATGCTGCGCCCGTTCTATCACCGCTTCGTCGATTCGAATCTGAAGCGCTGGGCGGTGATCAGCCAGGACGACACGATCGGCCTGACCAGCCAGGCCTGGGAGGTCGGCTCGGCGCTGGCCGATGGCTGGGACGTGGTCTATGACGAGCACTACGCGCTCGAGACCACCGACTTCGCCCCCGTCGTGACCGCGATGCTGGCCACGAACCCCGATGTGGTCAGCCTCAACCTCTCCTACCCGACCTTCGTGGTGCAGATCATCGAACAGCTCTATCTGCAGGGGTTCAAGGGCAGGATCTCGGCCAACTATCTCGACACGGAATCGATCCTGCAGAAGGTGCCGCCGGAATATATCGAGGGCGCGGTGGACAGCTTCCCGCTCTTCGACGATCCGTGGTGGGGAAGCCCGTCCTGGCAGCACGACTTCATCAAGGAATGGATGAGCCGCTACGGCCCCGGCGCGCCGGAGGATGTGCATCGCGAGATCACCGGCATCGACTGGGACCACGTCATCACGCTCAAGGTCTGGGCCGAAGGCGTCACGCTGGCCGGCACGGTGGAGCCGGATGCGGTGCTGGAGGCGCTGCGCGCGCAGGAGAGCTTCGACACCATTCTCGGGCCCGCAAAGATGCGCGGGAAGGACATGTGGGGCATCGACAACATGATCTCGCCGCCGATCCCGATCAACGAGGTCCGCGGCGGCATCAAGCGGGTGCAGGCCCAGGTCCGGTTCGAGGACTGGTTCGAGCACCGCAAGGACAAGATCATCAGCGTGGTCCGCGACAAGGGCCAGATGTGGGATCAGCGCTGATCGTCTGACGACGTCACACCCCGCCGCATGAAACCTCGCGGCGGGGCATTCCCTGCGGAACCAGCCTCGGAGTTCGGGACCCGATGGATCTCGCCACCCTCATCCAGACCATCGCCAACTCGGTCGTCGCCGGATCGGTCTACGCCATGATCGCGGTCGGGCTGGCGATGGCCTTCGGCGTGATGAAGATGGCCAATTTCGCCCATGGCGAGTTCTACATGGCCGGCGCCTATGTGGTCTATGTCCTCTATGCGCTGGCGGGCTGGCCGTTTCCGGCCGCGGTGATCATGGCCATCCCGGTGGTGGCGGCGATGGGGGTGGCCACCGAGCGGCTGATCTTCTGGCCCACGCGCGAGAACGTTCTGGCCGGGTTCATGGCCACGGCGGGGCTGGCGCTGATCCTGCAGGTGCTGGTCGGGCAGACCTGGGGGGTGGGGCTGATGCGTTCGGTCCCCACACCCTATATGGGGGCGATGGATGTCGCCGGCGCCAAGATCGGCTGGCAAAGGGTGCTGGTCATCCCGGTCGGCGCGGCGATGCTGACGGCGCTGTGGTACTTCCTCTACCGCGTCAAGGCCGGCAAGGCGCTGCGCGCCTGCGCACAGGATGCCGAGACGGCGCGGCTGCAGGGCATCAACCTCAACCGCATGTCGATGCTGGCGATGGCGATCTCGGGCGCCTCGGCGGGGCTGGCCGGGGCGATGATGGCACCGATCCAGCCGGTCACGCCCTATATGGGCCACGCGGTGATCCTGACCGCCTTCATCGTGGTGGTGATGGGCGGGATGGAAAGCATCGCCGGCGCGGTGCTGGCTGCAATCATCCTGGGCTTCGTGCACACCTTCGTGACCACGCTGTTCGATGCGGTGACGGCACAGATGGTCGGGGTGGCCTGCATGGCGCTGGTGCTGATCTGGCGGCCCCAGGGCCTGCTCGGCCGGGTGAAGGCGTGATGCGCGCGACGGCCTTCGGACTGGTATTCCTGGCCATCGTCGCCGCCGCGGCGGTGGCCGCGCCCTACTCGGTCTCCTACTACCAGACCGAGGTGCTGATCCTGTTCCTGATCAACCTGATCCTGGTCTGCAGCTACCGGATCCTGACCACGACGGGGGACTGGTCGCTGAGCCATGTGGTGATGATGGGGGTCGGCGCCTACACCACGGCAATCCTGTCGAAATATCTCGAGCTGTCGATCCTGCTGACCGTGCCGCTTTCGGCCGTTGTCGCCGGTCTGGTCGGGCTGGTGATGGTGACGCCGCTGATCCGCACCCGCGGTTTCGGCTTCTTCATCGCCTCCTTCGCGCTGGGCGAGTTCGTGCGGCTGATCTGGGTGAAGTTCCGCGACCCGTTCGGCGGGCCGCGGGGGATGATCGGCATTCCCAATGGCGAGATCGGCTCGATCGACTTCTTCATGCCGGTCCCCTACTACTTCTTCGTGCTGATCATCGCCGCGCTGTGCCTTTCGGTGATGTACCGGCTGGACCGGTCGCGCATCGGCAAGACCTTCAAGGCGGTCTATGCCGACGAGGATCTGGCCGAGAGCGTCGGCATCGACGTGCCGCGCTACCGGGCGCTGGCCTTCGTTACCGGAACCTTCTTCGCCGGGGTGGCCGGATCGCTGCTGGCCCACCGGCTGGGCGCCGTGGACCCGAAGAATTTCGACATCAACGTGATGGTCTATCTGATCATCTGGATCGTGGTCGGCGGCAGTGCCACCTTCTGGGGGCCGATCCTGGGGCTGGCGGTGATGACGGTGGTCTTCGAGGTGACCCGGCCGCTCCTGGAATGGCGCCCGCTTCTGTTCGGGATCATCCTGATCCTGTTCCTGGTATTCATGCCCGGCGGGCTGGAAAGCCTTTTCACCGGCCTGCGCGAAAGGCTGGTCCGGCGACGCGGCAGCGAGGGCGAGGGATGACCGCGCTGCCCTGCATCCGGCCGGTTCGCCGACAGGGGAGGGCGTGATGGCCCTGCTGGAGGTACGCGGCGCGGTCAAGCGCTTCGGCGGGCTGTTGGCCGTCAACGATGTCAGCCTCGATGTCGAGGAGGGCGAGATCCGCGGCATCATCGGCCCGAACGGCGCCGGCAAGACCACGCTGTTCAATGTCATCTCCGGCGCGCTGCCGCTGACGGCCGGCACGGTGATGTTCCGCGGCGAGACGATCAGCGGCCGCAAGCCGAGCCATATTGCCCGCGCCGGCCTGGTGCGCACCTTCCAGCGCAACGCCATGTTTCCCAAGGCGACGGTGCTGGAAAACGTCATGCTCTGCCGTCATACCCAGATCGACGAGAACATCCTCAAGGCGGTGTTCGGGATCGATCGGGCCGAGGAGGAGCGCAATCTCGCCCGCTCCCGCGAGATCATCGCGTTCCTGGGGCTGGATGGCTTTGCCGACGAACAGGCGCAGAACCTCTCGCACGGCCACCAGCGCGTGCTGGGCATCGCCAATGCGCTGGCGACGGAGCCGAAACTGATCATGCTCGACGAGCCGGTGGCGGGGATGAACCCGGCCGAGACCGACATGGTGACCGATCACATCCGCCGGCTGCGCGACGAATGGGGCATCACCGTGATCCTGGTCGAGCACGACATGCGCACGGTGATGGGCATCTGCGAGAAGGTGACGGTGATCAATTTCGGCGAGAAGCTGATGGAGGGCACACCCGAGGAGGTCACGCACAACCCCGCCGTGATCGAGGCCTATCTGGGGTCGGAGGAGATTTCGCTGTGAGTGCTCGGGCAGCGCATGGGCCGGGTCGGGACGCGGGCAGATGCTGAAGCTCGACGGGATCTGGGTGCATTACGGCACCGTCGCCGCGGTGAAGGGCATCTCGCTGGAGGTGGACGAAAACCGGATCGTCACCCTGATCGGCGCCAATGGCGCGGGCAAGACCACCACGCTGAGAGCCATCGGCGGGCTCCATCACCCCAGCCAGGGCGAAATCCGCTTTCGCGGCGAGCGCATCGACCGGCTGACGCCGGAGCGCATCAACGCGCTCGGCATCGCCACTGTGCCGGAGGGCCGGCGGCTGTTTCCGCAGATGACGGTGATGGAAAACCTCGAGATGGGCGCCTATCTGCGCAACGACCCGGCCGGCGTGCAGCGCGATCTGGAGGAGGTCTTTCATCACTTCCCCCAGGTGAAGGAACGCTGCGACCAGCTTGCCGGCACGCTGTCGGGCGGCGAACAGCAGATGGTGGCGATGGGCCGCGCGCTGATGTCGGGGCCGAGCCTGATGCTGCTCGACGAGCCCTCGCTGGGCCTGTCGCCGATCATGAGCCAGGAAATCGCCAAGATCGTCAAGGAACTGCACGCCAACGGTCGCACCATCGTGCTGGTGGAGCAGAATGCGCGCATGGCCCTGCTGCTGGCCGATCATGCCTATGTGATGGAGACCGGGCGCATCGCCATGCAGGGGCCGGCGGCGCAGATGCGCGACGATCCGCGGGTGCGCGAGACCTATCTGGGGATATGAGACGCCGGGCGAGGGGCGCCGGGCAGGGCTGCGACCGGCCGCCGGTTTCCCGCCGTCGGGACGATCCGCTTACCCGAGGGCGCCCTGCGCGACGGGCTCCTTCGTCATCGCCATGATCTCGGCGCCGAGCGCGAGGTCTGCGACCTGTCCGAAATGGCGGGCCCGCATCTCGCCGCGGCGATCGAACAGCACCAGCGTCGGCGTGCCCTGAAGCTGCCACCGCTCCATCGTCCGCGGCAGCCGACCTTCGCCGGGCGCATCGATTGCGACCGGGAAGCGGATGCGCCATTCGTGCAGGAAGGCCTCGAGCGCCGCGCGGGAATTGGCCGCGTGGTGCTCGAAGACCGAATGCAGTCCGATGACCGCGACCTCGGCGGGGTCGAATGTCGCGGCGATCCTCTGAGCCTGCGGCAGGCCGTGCATGACGCATCCGGGGCACAACATCTGGAATACCTCGACAGCCAGCACGCGGCCGTGGAATTCCTGCACTGTCGGCGGATCATCGACGTTGAGCCATTCGGCGGCGTCGATTGCGGCTGTTCCGACCATGACCGTTCCTTCGGTTGTGGGCGGCGGTGCGCCACCGCCCGGATGCCAGGGGCAGGAGATCAGTCCCTCCAGGTGGAGAAGACAAAGCCCTTGTCCTCCACCGACTGGTGGCAGGAGAAACATGCCTCCGCCGCGGCGGGACCGACCACCGCCTTGTCCGGGTCACCCCCGGCCCAGCCTTCGAACCCCCAGCCGCCCGTGTCGCTGTAGGCCGACGCATCCTTCACCATCACGCCCAGAACCTTGCGCGCGCCCTCGGTGATGGCATTGTCGGCCCGCACCGCTTCCAGCAGGTCGAAGACGATCACCGCGCCATCGGGAAAGCTGCCGGTGCGGTAGCCTTCCATCGCCGCGTCATTGGCATAGAGGTGGTGGATGCCGCCGAAACTCCCATAGAGCGGATGGCCCTCCTCCAGCACCATGCTCTTGACATGGGTCCAGCTGCGATAACCGGCGGGATAGGGCACTTCGCCGGCCGAGGCGTATCCGGCCAGCCCGGCAAGGACCAGCGCCGTACCATGGCGCAGAAGCGGATTTCGTGTCATCATCGGCTGCTTCCTTTGTCTGTCAGTCAGGGGTTGCAATCCGGGCCTCCGGGCGGTTGCCGCCGCCTCGGGGGCCCATCCTTCAGGCCGCATCATGGAACCGCGCCCAGATGCGGGCGCGCTCCCGATCCTCGGCCTCCTCGTGCTCGCCGCAATCGACGCGAAGTTTCGCATCGCCAAAGGCGGCATCCACGAAGGCACAGTGATGCGGACGGGCCACATCGGAATGAATGTTGGGGCGGAAGTGCCGGCAGGTCACGCACATGCGCTGGACCGGGATTGCGCCCGCCTGTTGCAGACCGCGGATGATGGTAACCAGTGCGCGCAGCATGGCGGCGCGGTCGCCCGGTGTCAGGCCCTGCAGCGCCGTTTGCAGCGACGCCGGCACCGATGGCATCCCGGCCATCGCCTGCCCGCCCTCGGGCGTAAGCTGCAGGAGCATGGCGCGACCATCGGCCGGATCGGCGTGCCGCTCGGCAAACCCCTTGGCCACCAGCGCCGCGGCCGAATCGCTCAGCGTGGCGGCGCTGACCCCCAGCGCCCTTGCCAGTGCCGCCCCGCGCATCGGTCCGCGCCGCGCCAGATGGGAGAGGATTTCCACCTGGGTTGGCGTCAGCCCCTTTGCCGCCGCAGCCTGCCAGCCGGAAGAGCGCAGAAACAGCGAAAGGCGGGAGAGCGCGGTCGCGATCTGCCGGTCGGTCTCGTCGATTGCCATGGCTCGCCTCCTGTCATGATTTTAATTAGGAGTCCTGATTATTGTCAAGGCCGCACTTCATTTCGCCCGCCAATGGCATTGACCGCCAGCCGGGTGGGCCGAGCGGTCCGGACCCGGCCGTCACGAGCGACGCCCGAGGTCGAAGTCCGGTTTTCTCCCGCTCTCGTTGCGGCTAGGATCGCCCGATCGAGCGCTCGGGGGGCAGGCACATGCAGGATCGACCAGCCGGAATGCGGGGCACGGACGCCACGGGAGCGGGCTTGCGGGCCGAGGCCGCCCAGGCCATCGCCCGCAAGGCGGGTGCCGCCGCCCTCGCGCTCTTTCGCCAGCGCGACAGCCTCGTGATCGAGGCCAAGGCCAACCCGCAGGACGTGGTCTCGCGCGCCGATCGCGAGGTCGAGACCCTGATCCGCGATGAGGTCGCCCGCGCCTTCCCGCAGGACGGTTTCCTGGGCGAGGAGTATGGCGAGACCGCGGGCAGTTCCGGATTCACCTGGGTGATCGACCCGATCGACGGCACCAGCCCCTTCCTGCACGGCATGCCCTACTGGTGCGTGTCGATCGCGGTGGCGCAGGGCAGCGAGGCGGTGGCCGCGGCGATCTGCGATCCCAATGCGGGCGAGGTTTTCGCCGGTACCGCAGGCGGCGGGGCGACGCTGAACGGGGTGCCGCTGCGGCTCGATCCCGCGCTGACGCTGGCGACTGGCCTGGTTGGTGTGGGCGCGAGCCACCGCACCCCGCCCGAGCCAGTGGGACGATTCATCGCCACGCTCATCGCCGAGGGCGGCATGTATTTCCGCCACGGCTCCGGCGCGCTGATGCTCGCCGCGGTCTCTGCCGGCCGTCTCGCCGCCTATTGGGAGCCGCATATGCATCCCTGGGATTGCATGGCCGGGCTGCTGCTCGTGCGCGAGGCAGGCGGCTGGACGCGCGACTATCCCGGGCCGGGGCCGCTGGCGCAGGGCGGTGCGGTGGCCGCGGCCGGGCCGGGAGCGGCGGAGGATCTGCGCGCGCTCATGACCCGGCTCGGCGTCTGAGCCGCCGCAAGCCGCCGTCACATTCTTCTTGCGCGGGCCGGGTCGGACCGTAGGATGACCCGATACGCGCCCTGACGCCCGGGGCATAACATGGGAGGGAACGACAATGCGCGTGAAGATGAAGCTTGCTGCCGCAGCGATGGCCGTCTCGGCAACGACCGCATCCATGGCGCCGGCGGGGGCCGAGGAGCTGGTGCTCTACTGCAGCCCGCAGATCGAGTGGTGCAACGTGATGGTCGAGGCCTTCACCCGCGAGACCGGCATCGATGTGCTGATGACCCGAAAGAGCTCGGGCGAGACCTTCGCCCAGATCAAGGCCGAATCGGCCAATCCGCGCGGCGATGTGTGGTGGGGCGGCACGGGCGATCCCCATTTGCAGGCCGCCGAGGAGGGGCTGACCGAGGTCTACAAGTCGCCGCTCCTGCCCAAGTTGCATGACTGGGCGCAGCGGCAGGCCGAACAGTCCGGCTACCGCACCGTCGGCATCTATGCCGGCGCGCTCGGCTTCGGCTACAACAGCGAGCTTCTTGAACAGAAGGGCCTGCCCGCCCCCGCCTGCTGGGCCGATTTGACCAATCCGGCGCTGAAGAACGAGGTCGAGATCGCCAACCCCAACTCCTCGGGCACCTCCTACACCATGCTGGCGACGATGGTGCAGCTGATGGGCGAGGACAAGGCCTTCGCCTATCTCAAGGAACTGCACAAGAACATCGCCCAGTACACCAAGTCGGGCTCGGCCCCGATCAAGGATGCCGCGCGCGGCGAGGTGACCATCGGCATCGTCTTCCAGCATGATGCGGTCACCCAGGCGGTCAACGGCTTCCCGATCGTGACCGTGGCCCCCTGCGAGGGCACCGGCTACGAGATCGGCTCGATGTCGATCATCAAGGGCGGCCCGAATCCGGAGGCGGCGAAGAAGTTCTACGACTTCGCGCTGCGCGCCGATGTCCAGGAACTCGCGGCCAAGGCCAAGGCGTATCAGGTGCCGTCGAATACCGAGGCCAAGGCGCCGCCGCAGGCCCCGGATCTGTCGACGATCAAGCTCATCGACTACGACTTCAAGAAGTACGGCTCGGCCGAGGAGCGCACCCGGCTTCTGAAGAAGTGGGATGCCGAAATCGGCTCGCTCGCGAAATAGGCGATGCCCGGCCCGATGCGGGCAACGGCCGTGCAGGGCTCGGCCGATCGCGTCCTGCGGATCCCGCTCGGCCTCGGCTGGGCGGGGCTCGCGCTCCTGCCCTGGCATGACCTGAAGGACGGGTTCTGGACCTTCTCCTGGCTCGGCTCGGGCTGGCC
>RFIR01000412.1 GCA_003695135.1 Alphaproteobacteria bacterium
GCCCGCGCCAGAGCGCGTGCAGCGGGCGCGGGCCTTCCTCCTCCCAGCGCGCGAGCCAGTTCAGCGTGTGCCGTGCCCAGGCCTCGATCAGCGCCTCCGGCTCGACATCGGCGCAGCCCTCGACCATCAGCCAGGTGCGGTCGGGCATGGTTCCGGTCTCCTCGGTCGCGGGACGCAGCGGCAGGGTGAAGCCGACCGCCAGCCAGTCGGGCACCGCCTGCGGATCGGTGGTGGCGGCGACGGCGCGAAAGCCGCCGCAGGCCGCCCCGTTGACGCGGATGCCGCCCTCCCAGGTCAGATGCACCGCCAGTTCCGGCGGGGCCAGCGCGCCGAGCGCGTCATGCAGCCCGACGGCGGCGAGCGGCAGCATGGTCATGGCGCGGGCGAGCGGGACCTCGGGCACGAGCACCAGCGCGGCCTGCATCTCGGCCCCGCCCAGCCGATAGGAGACCAGCCCGGCATCGCAGCCGGCGGCGGCGCGCAGGCAGGCATGTTCCAGCGCATCGCCGGGCGCGGCCTCGCCCCACATCAGGGGCGGGAAACGCAGGACCCGGCTCACGCCGCGCGCCTCACGCCACCCCTTGCGCGACCAGCGCCGCGGCGAGGTCGCGGAACACCTGCGCCGGGCGGCTGTCGGGGGCGGTGGTCACGATCGGCGCGCCGCCATCGGAGGCGATGCGGGTGTCGAGATCGAGCGGCAGCTCGGCCAGAAGCGGCACGCCAAGCCTTTCGGCCTCGCGCGCCACGCCACCATGGCCGAAGACATGCTCCTCATGCCCGCAATTCGAACAGACATGGGTGGACATGTTCTCGATCATGCCCAGGATCGGCACGCCGAGCTGGCGGAACATGTCGATGGCCTTGCGCGCATCCAATAGCGCCACGTCCTGCGGGGTCGAGACGATGATCGCCCCGTCGACCTTCGCCCGCTGCGCGAGCGTCAGCTGCACGTCGCCGGTGCCGGGCGGCAGATCGACCAGCAGCACGTCGAGCGCGCCCCACTGCACCTGACGCATCATCTGCTGCAGCGCGCCCATCAGCATCGGCCCGCGCCAGACCACCGCCTGATCCTCGTTGATCATCAGCCCGATCGACATCATGGTCACGCCGTGATTGCGCAGCGGCAGGATGGTCTTGCCGTCGGGCGAGGCCGGCCGGCCCGAGACCCCCAGCATCCGCGGCTGCGAGGGGCCATAGACATCGGCATCCAGCAGCCCGACCCGGCGCCCCTCCTGGGCCAGCGCGCAGGCCAGATTCGCCGCCACCGTCGACTTGCCGACCCCGCCCTTGCCCGAGGCGACGGCGATGATGTGCGCGACGCCGGGGATCGGTTCGGGGCCAGTGCGTTCGGGCCGCTTCGGCTTGAGATCGGGCGGCGGGGCGGGCTTTTCGCGGTGGGCGGTCATCACCACCGAGACCTTCTCGATGCCGGGCAGGGCGGTCAGCAGGCGCTCGGCCTCGCGCTGCACGGGGCCGTAATCGGCCGCCTTGTCGGGCGGGACCTCCATCACGAAGCGCACCGTGCCGCCCTCCACGGTCGGGGCACGGACCACGCCGCTGGTGACGATGTTGCCGCCCGCCACCGGATCGGCCACGCGCTTCAGCGCCGCCAGAACCTCATCCCTGCCCGTGGTCACCGCTTATTGCCCTCCCGCAATTTCGCCGGTCACCTCGTGGCTGACGCCCAGCTCCTCGATGGTGATCACCGCCCGCACCCTGTAGCGCCTGCCGGCCTCGCCCTTCTCGCGCATCGCCTTCTCGATCGCCTGCTGCGAGGTCACCCCGACCTGCTTGAGGAACTTGCGCATCGACATGTTGAAGTCTTCGCTCATCTGCATCTCTCCTGGCTGTCGCGTGCTCTGTCATCCGCGGGCGATTGACCCGCACCCGGTCGCGGGCCCCATGATCCTGCCGAACCATATTCGATTTCCATCCGCAATTCGTATCACGTCCAGGACCTGCGGCTGACACAAGCCTCGCCCGGCGCAGCCGGGCGGCGCCCGACCCTGCCCCCGGGAGGGCGCATTGCGACGCCGGTCAATGGCCTGACCGCCGGGCACGGCCGAGATGTCATTGCCGCCCCGACCCTTGCGCCGCGCCCTCCCAGGGTCGGGCACCGCCCATGGCGAGGATGTCGCCCCGCGGGGCGGGGTTGCAGATGTCGGCGCCGATCGCCTAGTCTGGCGCCATGCGACATGCAGGACCGATCGCGGCGGTGCTGGCCCGCCTTGTGGTGATCCTCGCCCTCTGCCTCGTCACACCCGCGGCGGCCCGGGCGGACGAGAAGCGTGTGCAGCTCTATGCGCCGCGTGTGCTGGTCGATTCGGGGCTTCTGAAATACATCCTGCCGCGCTTCTCGCTCAAGCACGGCGTGCGGGTGACGCTGGTCGAGGATCAGACTGCCGCCGACATGGTGCTGGGCGAGGCGGGCAAGGCGCTGTTCCAGGGGCTGGGCCGGGTGTGGCGGATGCAGATCCGCAGCCGCGGCCACAAGGGGACCGAGCGGCTGGCGGCGTGGCTCCAGTCCGAGGTGGGTCAGCGCGCCATCAACAGTTTCGCACCCGGCGGCACCGCCCTGTTCGGCCCGGCCGAGGAGGATGCGCCGCAGGAGGTGGCGCTGACGCTCGACGGCGATGCGAAGCTGGGGCTGAAGGTCTCGCGCAGCAAGTGCAGCCGGTGCCACCGGGTCGATGACCGGCGCGGCATCTTCGGCATCGGTTCCACCCCCAGCTTTGCGGTGCTGCGCAGCCTCGCCGACTGGCAGGAGCGGTTCTCCAGCTTCTACACCCGCAACCCGCATCCCTCCTTCACCATCATCGAGGACATCACCCCGCCCTTTCCCGAAAACCGGCCGCCGCCGCTGGTGCCGCTGGAGATGACGGTGGAAGAGCTGGAGGCGGTGCTGGCCTATGTCGCCGGCATCCCGCCGGCAACGCTGCGCTAGGGCGGGTCGCAATTTCCCGAATTCACCTGGAAGCCCGAGGCGAGGGCGTGCGACCGCCCGGGTGGGCGCGAATGCGCCCGCCTTGGGGGCGGGCGGGCGCATGCCCGGCTCGCTGCGCTCTCCGGGCGGGCACGGCGCGGCTGCGCCATGAATGCGCACCCTACAGCGGGTTGCCGCCGGTGCCAGTCTCTCCCGCATCAGTCGTCGCGCCGCCTGGCAAGATAGTCCTCGGTGGTGCGCACCCGCGGCCGTTCGCCGATGGCAAAGGGGTTGTCCTCGGAATGGAACTGCGACCTGACCTTGCAGTCGTCGCACATCTGGATCATGCGGATGCGCTCGCCGCCGGCAAAGGCCGGGTGGTCGGCCAGCCGGGCGGTCATCCTGTCGATGGTCGACTTCACCCCGAAGGGCTTGCCGCATTCGATGCAGGCAAAGGGCTCCTCCTCATGCAGCACGCGCTGGTCGAGCGCGGCGTCGGAGAGGTCGAGCCGCGGCACATAGCCGATGGCGTTTTCCGGACAGACGGTGGCGCAGATGCCGCATTGCAGGCAGGCATCCTCCTGAAACCGGATCTGGGGCAGGTCGGGATTGTCGCCGAGCGCGCCGGAGGGGCAGAGCGAGATGCAGGACAGACACAGCGTGCAGGCCGATTTGTCAATGACCACCGTGCCATAGGGCGCGCCCTCGGGCAGCGGCAGCACCGCGCCTTCGGGGTTCAGCGCCCGCGCCGCGGCCCGGGCGATCTGGCGCCGGGCGCCGAGCGGGGCGACGGGCGTGGCCAGCGCGGCAGGGGGGGTCTCGCCGAAAAGCGCCTCGCTCAGCGCGTCGGGATCGGCCGGCTCGATGATGCGCAGGGCATCGGCGCGTTCGCCGGCCATGGCCCGGGCGAGATCGAGCTGGGCCGCCATGGCGTCGCGATCGGCGCCGGGGCCGGGCAGCAGGGCGATGGCGGCAAATCCGGCGGCGAGGGCCGCGAGCGCCTCGGCATGGCCGAAGGCGCCGATCGCCGGCAGCTCGAAGGGCACGACATCGGCCGGCAGGCCGCGGCCGAAGCGGGCGGCGAGCCGGATCATCTCGGCCCCGTGCGCGTCATGGACCAGCAGCCGCGGGGCCTGTGCATCGCCGGCCGCGTCGCGGAAGGCGCTGGCCAGCGTCTGGATGCGGCGCATGACCAGCTCCACCGCCGGCGCATCATAGGAGACCGCGCCCGATGGGCAGGCGGCCGAGCAGGCGCCGCAGCCGGCGCAGATCATCGGGTCGATGGCCACCGTATCGCCATCGGGCGCGATCGCCCCGGTCGGGCAGAGATCGAGGCAGCGGGTGCAGCCGGTCTGCCCGGCGCGGGAATGGGCGCAGAGCGCGGGCTGGGTGATAACGTAGAGCGGCTTCTCGAAGGTGCCGGTCAGATGCGAGGCCTCCAGCACCGCAGCGGCCACCGCAGGCGGGTGGCGCGGATCGGCGCGCAGATAGCCCTCGCGTTTCTCCGGCGCCGGGAAAAGCGGGGTGTCGCCGGAGAGATCGAGGATGATGTCGCATTGCGACACCGCCCCGTCGCGCGGCGGGGTGAAGCGGAGGCCGCCGCGCCCGCCCGGCTCGACGCCCGACAGCGCGTCGATGGCGACCTCGAAGCCCCCCAGCGCGCCCTTCGCGCCGCGCAGCCGGCCGGTGACGATGTCGAAATCGCGGGTGGCCGGCAGATCGGCGGGGGGGCTGTCGAGCAGCACGGTGACGCCGAGATGGTCCTTCAGCGCCTCGGCCGCCGCCAGCGCCGCCTCGGCCGGACCGAGGATCAGGCACAGCCCCTCCGAGACCACGTCGAGCGATTTCGCCGGATGCGCCGGCAGCAGCGCCTCGGCGGCGAGCGCGGCCATCTTGGGCAGTGTGGGCGCGGTGTCGTCGGTCCAGCCGGCGCGGTCGCGCAGATCGAGAAGCGGCGGGGCAGGGCGGTCGAGATCGGCGGCCAGCTCCTCGAACACCCGCGCCTCCTGCCGGCAGCAGATCACCGCCTCGCCCGATTCGATGGCGGCGGCGGCGCGGTCGATCTGGCGGGTGCAGAGCGCGGTGCAGGGGGCCGGCACCTCCAGCCCCGTGGCCCGCGCGAGGCCGTCGGCGTCGATCTCCTGACTGCCCAGACAGTCACAGGTGACAAGCGTTCTGACCACGGAACTTCTCCCACCCTCTCCCTGCCGTCATCACCGGACGCCCTTTAGACATCAATCCCGCGCCCCCGGCAACCGCTTCCTTCCGGGCGCTGGCGGGGGCAATTGCTGCAGGCCGCAACGTCGCGCGCGGTTCGGCTTCGTCGCGAAAAACTGCGCCATGAATGCACACCGCCAGCGCCTCCAGGAGGTCGGAAAACCGGTCAAGCTCGCCATCACTGCCTGCGCCGGAAAGCTTCTCACCATCCTCAATGCAATGTTCCGCGACAACACCGACTACCGCCCCGCACCCGCCTGAAAAAGACAGTTGCTACGGCAAGGCTGAGGCAAGGGTGATCATTGGTCAGGCGCGCTGATGGGAAAATGATCACAAGATACCCCCGCGAAGCTCCGCCAGCCAGACCCAGGCGTTTCGCGCGGGCGCCGCGAAATGCGGCGCCGTCGATGTTTCCCATATGTTCACTGTTGATTGTTAAATACTGATTGGGGAATTATTTTCTAATTACTTTATGCGCACGCGATCATGATGACTGGAAACCGTGCCGATTAAGCGGTTTGCATTCATGCCGGAGTTTTGCAGAGGGCTCTTTCAAATTATTTTACGAACGCAATCATGATTTCTGCAAAATCTTGTGCCTTTCGGGCATTCGCTTGGACCCCGGTTTCGCAGCAGTTTCCGGAAAACAGTTTTCAGAGTCCCCCGCGAAGCTCTACCAGCCAGACCCGGGCGCGGCGACAGGGCCTGGCCGGCAACACCCGAGGGCGTGTATTCATCGCGCACCGGGTGCCGGCCCGATTGACCCGCGCGTCCGGCGCGGGCAGAGTGCCGGGACAGGGAACAGGAGACCGGCATGAACCGCAAACCGCATGCCAATGCGAGCCTGCCGGTCGGGGTGGTGGTCCGCCGCACCCCCGGCGTCACCCGCTGGGCGCGCTGGCACTGGAGCGTGGCGGCGGTCCTGCCCGGTGCCGGCCCGGCCGACTGGCGCGAACTGCGCCGCGAGGGCGAGGCTGTGGAATACCACGCCGCCACCCTGGCGCTGGAGCTGCACGGCGCCGAGACCGAATCCTATCTGCACGCGCTGGCCGCCGATCCGCCGGTGGTGTTCGTGGTGCTGCGAGAGGCCGAGATCGGGTCGCAACCGATGGAGGTGGTACTGGTCACCGCCTCGCCCTATGAGGCCGAAGCCTATACCGACAGCGGCGAGGAGATCGTGGAGAAGGTGACCATGCCGCCGGCGCTGCGCGGCTGGATCGCCGATTTCGTCGCCACCCATCACCGCGAAGAACCCTTCGTCAAGCGCCGGCGCGACCGCAAGCGCATCGATCTGGTCGAGGACGGCATCGGCGATCCGCGCATCGCCAAGCCCGAGGACGTCTATGCCTCGCCGGCGCTGAAAAGGCGGCGGCTGCAATGAGCGGGTCTGATACCGGGCAGGGCAGCGGTTCGGGCAACGGCACCGATTTCTGGTCGCGGCGCAAGGCGGCGGTGGCCGCCGAGGCAAGGGCGGCCGCGCGCGCCGAGGCCGAAGCCGAGGAGGCGGCCCGGCGCGCCGAGGCGGAACCCGCGCCGGAGGGCAGGAGCGATGCGGAGCTTCTGGCCGAGGCCGGGCAGCCGGAGCCCGAGCAGCTTTCCAACCGCCAGGCGGTGCGCGAGTTTCTCGAGGCCGAGCTGCCCGCGCGGCTGAAGCGGCGGGCGCTGCGCCGGCTGTGGGGGCTCGACCCGGTGCTGGCCAATGTCGACGGGCTGGTCGATTACGGCGAGGATTTCACCGCCGCCGCCAGCGCCGGCGAGGTGGTGCAGACCGTCTACCGCGTCGGGCGCGGCATGCTGGGCGAGGAGGAGAGCGAAACCGCCGCCGCGGAGCGGACCGCGCCGGGCGAAGGCGCCGAAGCGCGGCCCGAATCGCGGGCGCCGGAGCATCCGGCGGCAGCGGACCCGCCGGCGGCGGGGCAGGGCGGGCCGGTCCCCGAAGCCGGGCCGGACGCTGTACCCGAAGAGGCGGCCAAACCGGCCCCCGACCCGCAATTGCCCGCCGCGGCGGCGGGGCAGGGGACGGGCGGCGGGGCCGATGACGGGTTGCAGGATGCGAAAATCCTTGCCTCGCGGCGCCGAATGCGCTTTGATTTCCGCCAATAAAAGGGAGGTTCGATGCCGGCCACCGAACTGGACCGCGCCGCAGGGGAAGACCGCGGGGTTGCGGAAGAGGATCGCCTTCGGGCCGATCTCTACAATTTCCTCGGCGCGATTCTCGCCCGGCCGCCCGATGCGTTTCTGATCGAACAATGCGCGGGGTTGTTGGGCGATGACAGCGAGCTTGGCCAGGCCATAGACCGGCTGGCCGGGGTGGCCCGCCTCGCGCGGCCCGAGACGGTGGAGCGCGAATTCAACCGCCTGTTCATCGGGCTCGGCCGCGGCGAACTGCTTCCCTATGCCAGCTATTACCTGACCGGATTTCTCAACGAGAAGCCGCTGGCGCGGCTGCGGCGCGACATGATTGCGCTGGGGCTGGCCCGGGCCGAATCGGTGTTCGAGCCCGAGGACAACATCGCCAGCCTGATGGAGATGATGGGCGCGCTGATCGTCGGCCGCTTCGGACCGCCGGCGGGGCTGGGCACCCAACGCGATTTCTTCAACGGCCATATCGCCCCTTGGGCGGGGCTGTTCTACACCGATCTCGAAGCGGCGAAGGAGGCGGTGTTCTACGCCCCCGTCGGCACGGTGGGGCGGCTGTTCATGGCCATCGAGACCGAAGCCTTCCGCATGAGCGGAACGGCGGGGGACGCAAGGGGATGAGCAACAGCAAAGGAGGAGACGGAATGAAAGCGGAAGAGGGCGCCACGCGCCGCGACTTCCTGAAGCTGACCGGCACCGCGGCGCCGGCGGCGGCCGCGCTGGCCGCGGCCACGGCGACCGGGGTCGAGGCGGCCGAGGCCGAGGCCTCGCCGACCCGGCTGCAGGATACCGCGCATACCCGCGCCTATCTCGCCTCGGCCCGGTTCTGAACCGGCCGCGCGCCGGAAACCGCCCCGCTGGGGCGGGAGGCGGCGCCAGACAGCGATGCCGGGGCCCGGACCCCTCCGGACCGGCGGCAGGGCCTGCGAGGCGACTGGTAGCGAGACGCCCGACTGCCGATGAGGCCCGATCAGTGACCAGACAGGCGCCGCCCGTGGCGGTGCGCTGAAGGGAGGAACGGAAATGCTGAGGAAAAAGACCAACGGGGTTGCGAGACGCCCCCAGCGGACGAGTATCCTTTCGGAAGTTGCCAGCACCCCGGTCGACCGGCGCGCATTCCTGCGCGGCTCGGGCCTGGCCATCGGCGGGCTGGCCGCCGTCGCCGCCACCGGCGGCATGGTGAAGAAGGCCGATGCCGCGGCGGCAGTGCCGGGCACGGTGGAGCTGAAAAAGACCGTCTGCACCCATTGCTCGGTCGGCTGCACGGTGATTGCCGAGGTCTCCGACGGGGTATGGATCGGCCAGGAACCGGGCTGGGACAGCCCGTTCAACCTCGGCGCCCATTGCGCCAAGGGCGCGAGCGTGCGTGAGCACGCCCATGGCGAGCGCCGGCTGAAATACCCGATGAAGCTGGAAGGCGGCGAGTGGAGGCGCGTCAGCTGGGAGCAGGCGATCAACGAGATCGGCGACACCATGCTGGCGATCCGCGCCGAGAGCGGTCCTGACAGCGTCTACTGGCTGGGCTCGGCCAAGCATTCCAACGAGCAGGCCTATCTGTTCCGCAAGTTCGCCGCCTACTGGGGCACCAACAACGTCGATCATCAGGCGCGGATCTGTCATTCGACCACTGTCGCGGGTGTGGCCAACACCTGGGGCTATGGCGCGATGACCAATTCCTACAACGACATCCACAACTCCAAGGCCATGATCCTGATCGGGTCGAACCCGGCCGAGGCGCACCCGGTGTCGCTGTTGCACATCCTGCGCGCCAAGGAGCAGAACAACGCGCCGCTCATCGTCTGCGATCCGCGCTTCACCCGTACCGCGGCCCATGCCGACGAATATGTCCGCTTCCGCCCCGGCACCGATGTGGCGCTGATCTGGGGCATCCTGTGGCACATCTTCGAGAATGGCTGGGAAGACAAGGAATACATCCGCACCCGGGTCTGGGGGATGGATCAGATCCGCGAGGAGGTCAAGCGCTGGACGCCGGAAGAGACCGAGCGGGTGACCGGCGTACCCGGCAGCCAGCTCAAGCGCGTGGCCCGGACGCTGGCCAACAACCGGCCCGGCACGCTGGTCTGGTGCATGGGCGGCACCCAGCACACCAACGGCAACAACAACACCCGCGCCTACTGCATCCTGCAGCTGGCACTGGGCAATATCGGCACCTCCGGCGGCGGCGCCAACATCTTCCGCGGCCATGACAACGTGCAGGGCGCAACCGATCTGGGCGTGCTGAGCCACACCCTGCCGGGCTATTATGGCCTGTCCAAGGGCGCTTGGGCGCACTGGGCGCGGGTCTGGGGCGAGGATCCCGAATGGCTCGCCGGCCAGTTCGCCAAGCTGACCACCGCCGACGGCAAGGAGAAGTCGCTGCAGAACCTCAAGGGCATTCCGGTCAGCCGCTGGTTCGACGGCGTGCTGGAGGCCAAGGAGAACATGGATCAGCCCGACAATGTGCGGGCGATGGTGTTCTGGGGCCATGCGCCGAATTCGCAGACGCGTCTGCCGGACATGAAGAAGGCGATGGAAAAGCTCGACCTGCTGGTGGTGATCGACCCCTATCCCACCGTCTCGGCGGTGCTGTCCGATCGCACCGATGGGGTCTATCTGCTTCCCGCATCCACCCAGTTCGAGACCTACGGCTCCGTCACCGCCTCCAACCGCTCGCTGCAATGGCGCGAGAAGGTGGTCGACCCGGTGTTCGAATCCAAGCCCGATCAGGAGATCATCGGCCTGCTGGCGCAGAAATTCGGCTTTGCCGACCGCATGTTCCGCAACATCAAGCTGGAAGCGGACGGGGTGACGCCGAATGTCGAGGACACGCTGCGCGAGATCAATCGCGGCATGTGGACCATCGGCTATACCGGGCAGTCGCCCGAGCGGCTGAAGCTGCACATGGCCAATCAGCACACCTTCGACAAGACCACGCTGCAGGCGGTGGGCGGCCCGGCCGATGGCGAGTATTACGGCCTGCCCTGGCCGTGCTGGGGCAATCCGGAGCTGAAGCATCCGGGCACGCCGAACCTCTATGACATGTCCAAGCGTGTCTCGGAGGGCGGCCTGACCTTCCGCGCCCGCTTCGGGGTGGAACGCAACGGCGAGAACCTGCTGGCCGATGGCGTCTATTCGGTGGGCTCGGAGATCCAGGACGGCTATCCCGAATTCACCATGCAGATGCTGATGGATCTGGGCTGGGATTCCGATCTGACCGAGGAGGAACGTGCCGCCATTGACGCGGTGGCAGGGCCGAAGACCAACTGGAAGACCGACCTGTCGGGCGGCATCCAGCGGGTGGCGATCAAGCATGAATGCGCCCCCTTCGGCAACGCCAAGGCCAGGACGGTGGTCTGGAACTTCCCCGATCCGGTGCCGATCCATCGCGAGCCGCTCTACACCAGCCGGCGCGATCTGGTTGCCGATTATCCGACCTATGAGGATACGCGGAACTACCGGCTGCCGACGCTCTATGCCTCGATCCAGAGGAAGGACTTCAGCCGCGAGTATCCGATGATCCTGACCTCGGGGCGGCTGGTCGAGTATGAAGGCGGGGGCGACGAGACGCGCTCCAACCCGTGGCTGGCCGAGCTGCAGCAGCACATGTTCGTCGAGATCAACCCGCGCGACGCCAACAATCTCGGCGTGCGCGACGGGCAGATGGTCTGGGTCGAAGGTCCCGAAAAGGGCAGGGTGCTGGTGCAGGCCATGGTCACCCCGCGGGTCGGCGAGGGCGTGGCGTTCATGCCGTTCCATTTCGGCGGCTGGTTCGAGGGCAAGGATCTGAGGGACAAGTATCCCGAAGGGGCCGACCCCTATGTGCTCGGCGAGAGCTCCAACACCGCGCAGACCTACGGGTACGACTCGGTCACCCAGATGCAGGAGACCAAGGCGACCCTGTGCAAGATCAGCGCAGCCTAGGGAGGTAGATGAATGGCACGGGCAAAATTCCTGGTCGATGCCGACCGCTGCATCGAGTGCAACGCCTGCGTGACCGCGTGCAAGAACGAGCATGAGGTGCCCTGGGGGATCAACCGCCGAAGGGTGGTGACCATCCAGGACGGCACGCCGGGCGAGCGTTCGATCTCGGTGGCCTGCATGCATTGTTCGGACGCACCCTGCATGGCGGTCTGTCCGGTGGATTGCTTCTACCAGACCGAGGAGGGCATCGTCCTGCACTCCAAGGATCTGTGCATCGGCTGCGGCTACTGCTTCTTCGCCTGCCCGTTCGGCGCGCCGCAATATCCGCAGGTCGGCGCCTTCGGATCGCGCGGCAAGATGGACAAGTGCACCTTCTGCGCCGGCGGGCCGGAGGAGGACAACTCCACCGACGAGTTCGCCAAGTACGGGCGCAACCGCATCGCCGAGGGCAAGCTGCCGATCTGCGCCGAGATGTGCGCGACCAAGGCGCTGCTCGCCGGCGATGGCGATGTGGTCTCGGCGATCTATCGCGAGCGCATCGTCACGCGCGGCTTCGGCTCCGGCGCCTGGGGCTGGGGCACGGCCTACGAGCGCAAGAGCGGCTGAGGTCGGCAAACCGGGCGGCGGGGATGCGCGGTTGCGCGCCCCGACCCCGCGGAACCTGCCGGTGCCGCGCGGGTGTGCCCGCGCGGCGCCGGCCGAGCGAATTTCGGAGAGACATCGATGCTGCGCCAATGGATGGCCGGGCTGACATTCGCCCTGTCGGTCATGCTTTCGGCTGCGTTTTCGGTCGCGCCGATGGTCGCGCCGGCGCAGGAGGCCAATGCGCCAGGTAGCGAGGCCGAGGCTCCCGCCACGGCACCCGCGACTGACAAGCCCCGACCGGGCACGCTGGAGGACATATTGCGCCGCCAGCAGGGGCTGAAGCTCGATCCCGAAAGGCTGCTGCGGCGCCCGGCGCCGCCGGCACCAATCCCGCTGCCGCCGCAGCTGGGCACGCTGGGCCGGCAATCGGATGCCGATCTGTGGCGGGCACTGAAATCGGGGGCCTATGCACGGCCCTCCTCGGACACCGCCAGCGGCAAGCTGATGCAGACCGCGGGCGAGGAATGGCGGCGGCTGCGCCGCGAGGTCATCCTGAAATACGCGCCCTGGCTGCCGGCCGGCGTGCTGGGGCTCCTGGTGCTGTTCTATCTGATCCGCGGCCGCATCCGCATCCGCGGCGGGCGCTCGGGCCGGACCATCCCCCGCTTTTCCATGTCGCACCGCATTGCGCACTGGTTCCTCGCCTCGGTATTCATCCTGATGGCGATCTCGGGGCTCATGATCCTGATCGGCCGGCCGGTGCTGTTGCCGCTGCTCGGTCACGAGGTGCACTCGGTTCTGCTCAGCGCCGCATTGCAGGGGCACAACCTGTTCGGTCCCGTCTTCATTCTGGCGCTGCTGATCGCAATTGTCCGCTTCATGCGCGGCAATTTCTTCCAGTGGGCGGATGTGAAATGGATCCTGCGCGGCGGCGGCATGCTGGGGGTCCACGCCCCGGCGCATCACTACAATTTCGGCGAGAAGACGTGGTACTGGATCGTGGTCTTCGTCGGGCTCGGCATGGCCGCGACCGGGCTTCTGCTGGAATTCCCGTGGCTGGTCGAGACGCTGCTCTATCATCAGCTCGCCACCATCCTGCACGCGCTGGGGGCGGTGGTGATGATCGCGGTGGCGCTGGGTCACATCTATATCGGCTCGATCGGCATGGAGGGGGCGCTCGATTCGATGCTGAAGGGCGAGGTTGACGAGAACTGGGCCAGGGAGCATCACGATCTGTGGTATGAGCAGGTGACCGGAAAGAAGGCCGTGCATGGCGGGGGCGGTGACGATACCCCGCCACCGGCTGCAGCTGCGGAGCAGACGTGATGGGCTTGGTCGAATTCATCGAAGGCCCTGCCTTCTGGTTCGCGCTGGCGGTCTTCGTGGCCGGGGCCCTGTGGCGGTTCGTCGGCATCATCCGCATCGGCCACAAGCCCGATCTCGCCCCGCCCAAGGGTTCGGCCGGCTGGGGCTGGATACGCGGCAATCTGCGCCACTTCTTCCCGCGCGGACTGTTCGCCGAGCGCACCTGGATGCATGTGCTGGGCGGGTATGCCTTCCATCTCGGCCTTTTCGCCGTGATGTTCTTCGCAGCGCCGCATGTCGATTTCATCCGCGAGCGGCTGATCGGCGTCGGCTGGCCGGCCCTGCCGCGCTGGGGCTTCATCATCGCCGCCGAGATCGCCTTTGCCGGGCTGATCGTGCTGTGGGTGCGGCGGTTTTCCGATCCCGTCATGCGGCTGATCTCGGACTGGGACGACCATGTCGGCAGCTGGCTGACATTCCTGGTCATGCTGACCGGCTGCCTGGCGCTGGAACGGGCGCATGTCAGTTTGCGCGCGCTGCATATGGGCCTTGTCGAACTCTGGCTGATCTATTTTCCGTTCAGCCGGCTGATGCACGCCTTCACCTTCATGCTGTCGCGCGGTGCGACCGGGGCAAGCTACGGACGCAAGGGGATGACGCTGTGAGCGAAACCGCCGATACCGTGATCCGCACCATGCTCGACCAGACCGATGGCGATATTGCCGCCTATCTGGAGGCCTGCGTGCACTGCGGCGAATGCGCCGAGGCCTGCCATTTCTACCTCGCGACCCAGGATCCGAAATACACGCCCACCTACAAGCTGATGCCGCTGGTCAAGGCCTACAAGCGCCACAAGGCCCCGCTGCGCAGCGTCAAGGGCATGCTGGGGCTGCTGCCGGCGGAGGTGAGCGAGGAGGAGCTGCGCGAATGGGAAAGCCTCGTCTATGACAGCTGCACCATGTGCGGGCGCTGCACGCTGGTTTGCCCGATGGGCCTCGATATCGCCGGCACCATCCGCAAGATGCGCGAGGGCTATTCCGCCGCCGGCATCGTGCCCGACGGTCTGAGGACGGCGCGCGAGAATGTGGTGAAGACCGGCAGCCCGATGGGTGTGACGGCCAAGGCGCTGAAGGCGCAGATTGCCCGGCAGGAGAAGGAGACCGGCCTGGAGATTCCCCTCGACAAGCAGGGCGCGGAGTATCTCGCGCTGTTCAGCTCGATGGAGGTGATGGGCTATCCGGAGGTGATCGGCGCCTATGCCCGCATCTTCGCCAGGGCCGGGATCGACTGGACCATCTCGACAGAGGCCTATGAGGCGACCAATATCGGCGTGCAGATCGGCGACGGGCCGCTGGCCAGGAAACTGGTGGCCAGGATTGTCGATGCCGCGCGCAAGCTGGGCGTCAGGCACGTCATCAGCCCCGAATGCGGCCATGCCTATGGCGCCATTCGCTGGGCCGGGCCGAACATGCTGGGCGAGACCTTCCCCTTCGAGGTCATCCACATCATCGAGCTGCTCGACCGGCTGCGCGCGGAGGGCAGGCTCGAGATCGGCGAGAAGGATGCGCGCCGCATCACCCTGCATGACCCTTGCCAGATCGTGCGCCGGGGCGGGCTGCTCAAGGAGCCGCGGCGGCTGCTGGATGATGCCTGCGCCGATTTCGTCGAGATGAAGGGATCGGGCGTCACCAATCTCTGTTGTGGCGGCGGCGGCGGGGTCTCGGCCAATCCGCGCGCCGAGGAGCTGAAGACGCAGGCGTTTTCGTGCAAGAAGGCCCAGCTCGATGCCATTGACGGGCTCAAGGCGGTGGTGGTGCCATGCGCAAATTGCCGCGGTGTGTTCGAGGACGGGCTCGACGCGCTCGGCGGCGATTACGAGGTGATCGGCCTGAGCGAGCTGGTGGCCGATACGTTGAAGGACTGAGACCGATGCCGGGCCGGTGGCGTGCCGCGGTGCTGGCCGCGCTGGGGGCGCTGGCAGGCGTGGTCGCGCAGGCCCAGGATTTCACCACGCTGAAGGGCCATGGCGGGCCGGTCACCGCGATCGCGGTCTCGCCTTCGGGGCAGGTGCTGACCGCGAGCTTCGACAATTCGCTGGGGCTGTGGCAGGGCCGGGTGCCGCGCTGGCTGGAAGGCCATGACGCCGCGGTGACCGCGGCGATCTTCACCAATGACGGGGTGCCGGTCAGCGGCAGCGACGACTTCACCGTGCGGATCTGGGGCGAGGCGCCCCGCATCCTCGGCAGCCATCGCGGCAAGGTCACCGCGCTCGCCGCCTCGCCCGATGGCCGGTATGTCGCCTCGGCGAGCTGGGACGGCACCATCCGGCTGTGGCCGCTGGTCCCGGGCGAGGCGGCGCGGCAGCTCGCCGATCCCGGCGCCGGGGTCAATGCGCTGGCCTTCGATGCCGTCGGGCGGCTGTTCGCCGGCACGCTGGACGGGCGGCTGATCCGCTATGACGAGGCCGCCTCGATGCCGGTGCCGCTGGCACGCCACGGCTTCGGCATCAACGAGCTGGTGGCCGGTCCGGGCTGGGTCGCCTATGGCGCGGTCGATGGCGGCACCCGTGTCATCGACCCCGAGAACGGGGCGCTGATCGCCGATTTCACCCTCGAACGCCGGCCGATCCTGGCCCTTGCCTGGCACCGCGGAACCGACCAGCTGGCGGTGGGCGACGGTCAGGGCTACATCATGATCATCGACACCGCGCGCTGGCGCATCGCCCGCGATTTCCGTGCCACGCGGCGCGGGCCGGTCTGGGCACTGGCCTTTTCGACGGATGGCAAGGTGATTTATGCCGGCGGGCTCGACGATGTCGCCTATGCCTGGCCGGTGGCGCTGCTCGACCGTTTCGACCCCGCCAATGCCATCCGCAGCACGGTGCCGCGCGCCGAGGCCGAGATGCCCAACGGCCAGCGGCAATTCGTCCGCCGCTGCTCGATCTGCCATGCGCTGGATGCGGGGCCGTCGCGCAAGGCCGGCCCCAGCCTGCACGGCCTCTTCGGCCGCCGCGCCGGCACGCTGGCGGGCTATCCCTATTCTCCGACGCTCAAGGGTTCGGACATCGTGTGGAACGAGGCGACGGTGGATGCGCTGTTCGGCGAGGGGCCGGACCGCTTCATTCCAGGCTCCAAGATGCCGACCCAGGTGATCGCGGCGCCGGAGGACCGCGCCGATCTGATCGCCTATCTCAGGCGCGCGACCAGCGAGTAAGCCAGCAAGTGAGGCGGTGCCCGGCCGCGGTCGCGCCGGTGCGCGATGGCTGTGCATCGAGCCGCCCCGGCACCGGGTGCGCCATGAATGCGCACCCTACGGGCGTTGCGGTGAATGTTTCGATACGCAGGGCGGCGCAGGGGCCGGTATCGCCGGGGAAAGCTTTTGGAAGAAACCCCTGCAAGACAGGACGCAGGCGAATGCCCGGAATGTGCGAGGTCTTGCAGGGGTCATGGTCGCGTGCGCGTAAAACAATTTTCGAGAGACCTCTGCAAAACTCAACCGGCCAGACCCGGGCGTTCCGCGCGGGCGCCACGAAATTGTGGCGCCAGTTGCGCTGTTTCTGTTTTCACTGTTGATTGATAAATATCGATTGCGAAGTTATTTCCCAATTATTTTAAGTGTGCACAGATATGATCCTGTTGAACCCTCATGCATTCAGGATGCCCGCCTGCATCCGGGTTTTGTAGTGGTTTTTTAAGTAATTCCCCAATCAATATTTACCATGCAACAACGACAATTATCGCAACATGATCGGTGCCGCATTTTGCGGCGCCCGGGTGCGGTTTCGGGGTTCGAGTATTTGAACCAAGAAGAAGGAAGTGTTTCTGTCGCTGCTCGGCAAGCCGGCGGGACGGCAGGAACACCCGTAGGGTGCGCATTCATGGCGCACCCGCATTCATGGCGCACCCGCATTCATGGCGCGGCGGCGCCCTCGGCTTCGGCGAGCATTGCCATCACCCGGGCGAACAGCGCCTCGGCCTCGGCCGGCAGCTCCTCGGCCAGCCCGCCGGAATAGTCGAGAAAGGCCGGCAGCACGCCCTCGCCCACCGCGGTCGCCACCGGAATCCCGGCGGCCAGCGCATCGCCGATCAGCGGGCGGAAGCCGTGGCCCTCCGCCTCCTGCTTGCCGAACTTGTTGATCACCACGATCTGCGCGCCGCCGGCCAGCGCGGCGGCCACCAGCGCCACCGCGCGTTCCAGCCCGTCGGCATCCAGCCGGCAGCTTTTCGACTCCGCGCCCAGATCCTGGCTGATCGGCACCACCGCATCGGCGCCCAGCACGTGCAGATCCATCTCGCAGCGCCGGGCGGGGTCGGATTCGCGATTGACCTGCACCGCGCCGGCGACGCTGACCCCGGCTGCGCGCAGCCGTTCCACCAGCCCGGCCATCAGCCGGTCGGAGGCGCCGCGCCCGTCGGTCCTGACATAGCCCAGCATGGCCATCC
>RFIR01000413.1 GCA_003695135.1 Alphaproteobacteria bacterium
GCCATCGACCACCCGCAGCACCGCGGGCGCCGAGCGGAAGGAATGTTCGAGCGCAGCCTCGTGCAGTTCGCTTCCCAGCCCTTCCAGCCTGCGGGCCACGCGCTGTTTCATCTCGGCGAACACCGCCGGATCGGCGCCCTGGAAGGAATAGATCGACTGCTTCAGATCGCCCACCGCAAACAGCGTCCGGCCGGCGGGGCGCGCGCCCTCGCCGGAAAAGAATTCCTCGCTCAGCGCCTCGATGATCCGCCATTGCGCCGGGCTGGTATCCTGCGCCTCGTCGACCAGTATGTGGTCGATGCCGCCATCGAGCCGGTAGAGCACCCAGCCCGCGGCGCCGGAGCGCAGCAGCGCCTCGACCCCGGCGATCAGATCGTCGAAATCGAGCGCGCCCCGGTCGGCCTTCAGCCGCGCCTGCAGATCGAGAAAGCCGCGGGCAAAGCCGTGCAGCGCCACCGCATCCTGCAGGCCGAGAAGGCCCAGCCGCTTCGGGCGCAGCGCCTCGGCGCGGTCAGCCATGGCATCGAGAAGTTCGACATCTTCGCCCAGCACCTCCCGGGTGGCCTTGGTGGGAAACTTCCCTGCCCTGGAAGTGCCCGCGTTTGGGCCGGAGCCGGTCAGCAGCAGACCCTCCAGCGTCTGCAGCAGGGCGCCGGTCTCGCCAAGCTGCAGCGCCGCCTGCAACCGTTCGCCCGCCTTGACGTCGTTGGTCGAGCCGCCCAGCAGCACTTCGACCAGCCGCTCCAGAAACCCCGGGCCGACATTGCCCAGCAGCCGCGCCAGCAGCGACTCGAGGCTCTCGCCCGGCGCCACCCCGAAAAGCTTCGCCAGCGCCGCCTCCGTCACCCCCGGCGGGAACAGGTCGCGCCCGGACTGGATCGCCCGGATCAGCCCGTCGAGCGTCGTGTCGGGCATGCGCATCGCCATCAGGTCGAAGGCGGGATCGGTGCCCGCCTCGGCCCGGCGCGCCATCGCCTCGCGCAGATCGGCTAGCAGCGCGGCGAGGCTGCGCTCGTCGATCACCCGGAAATCGGGGCTGACCCCGGCCTCGAGCGGGAAGCGGCGCAATATGGCATCGCAGAAGGCGTGGATGGTCTGGATCTTCAGCCCGCCCGGCGTCTCCAGCGCCTGCGCGAACAGCCGCCGCGCGCGGGCGAGGAATTCGGGCGTGGCCTCAAGCGGGTCCTCCTGCAGGCGCTGAAGCTCGGTGCAGAGCGCATCGTCGGCCATCAGCGCCCAGCGGCCCAGCCGTTCGAACAGCCGCGCCTGCATCTCCGCCGCCGCGGTGCGGGTATAGGTCAGGCACAGGATGCGCTCGGGCGGGGTGCCCGCGAGAAGGAGCCGCGCCACCCGGTCGGTCAGCACCCTTGTCTTGCCAGAGCCGGCATTGGCCATCACCCAGCTCGACCGCGCCGGGTCGGCCGCGCGCACCTGCGCCCGCGAGGCGTCGTCGAGCCGGTTCATGCGCCGCCCTCCTCCTCGCTGTCCTCCCACTCGGCGCGGCGGGCGAGATGGTCGTAATCGCCCTCCTCGGCCAGCGTCTTCGGGCGCAGCCGCGAGAGATAGGGCGTGTCGGGGTCGTCATAGAGTGCCAGCATCTCGGTCAGCCGCGCGCGCTCGTTGGCGGTCTGGCCGGGTTCGAGGTTGAAGTCCCGTGCCTTGCCGCCCTCGCCGCTGCCGGTGACGCCGAGGAAGCTGACCCGGGCCACCGGTTCGGCGGGCAGCCCGTTGAAGCCGCCCGCCTCGGCGATCAGCGCCTCCAGATGCAGCTGGCGGTTGAAGTGCTCCACTTCGCCCTTGCCGGGCGGGGTGCCGGTCTTGTAGTCGATCAGATGCAGCCCCCCGGCATCGAGCCGGTCGATGCGGTCGGCCCGGGCGGTCAGCGTGAACGGGCCGCCGGGCAGGTCGATCGGCATCCGGCCGCGCGCCTCCAGCGCCAGCGGCTGGCCCGCCTGCCGGCGCGCCCTCTCGCCCTTCACGAACCAGGCTGCCGCCCGGCGGATGCGCCCGCGCCACAGCCGGCGTTCGGCCGGCCAGGGCACGGCGCGGTCGATCTCCTCGCCGGCGAGACGTTCCAGCAGCGCCTCGGCATCATCGGGCAGGCCCGCGCGCGTGGCCTCGACAAAGCGCTGCAGCACCCGGTGCAGCACCATGCCGCGATCGCGCGCATCGGGCGGGCGGCCCAGCGGGTCGAGCTTCTCCAGCTTCAGCACCTTCTCGGCATAGACGGCATAGGGATCGCGGATCAGCGCCTCGATACGCGTCACCGACAGCTTGCGCGGGCGTGCGGCGCGCGGCGGCCGTGGCGAGGGGCGCGGCGCGGGCGGCAGCTCGGCCTCGGGCCGGTCGAGCGCGCGGGCGAGCGTCAGCCAGCCCTCGCCGCGGGCGCGCATGGCTGCCAGCGCCGCCGGGCCTTCCTCGCCCGCGCCGCCCAGCAGGTTCTCCAGCCGGATCAGCCAGCGCGAGGCGACGGTGGGTGCGCCCTCCGCCCGCCTTGCGCGGGACAGGATCACCTCCGCCCCGCCCGCGGCGCACTGGAAGTCATGGGCGGCAAGCCCGACCTGCCGTTCCGGAGCCGCCAGCCCCAGCGCGGCGCGCATCGGCCGCGACAGCCAGGGCTCGATGCCGGGCAGGGCGGGCCACACCGTCTCGTTGAGCCCGCCGAGGATGACGCGCGATGCCGTCTCCAGCCGCGCCTCGCGATTGCCCAGGATGCGGATGCGCGGATCGGGCGGGTTGGCGGGATCGGCCGGCGGCACGTTGACCGCCTCCATCAGGAGCTCGAGGAGATGGACGAACTCCGCCCCGCTCATTGGTTGTTCGCTCGGGGCCTCCTCGGCGAATCGCGCCAGCAGATCGGCGGCCGCCCGGCCATCGGCCTGCCGCCACAGCCGCGCGGGATCGCCGGAAAGCCCGGCGCAGATGCGCGCGGCGGCGCGGGTCAGCCGCCCCAGATGCGCCGCCGCGGTTTCGGCCGGGGCGGCGAGCGCGGCGAGGCAGTCGGCAAGCCAGGCCGACCAGGCCGCATCGAGTTCCGCCGCGGCCAACTCGCCCGCCTCCAGTTCGGGCCGGCCGGTCTTGCGCAGGTGACGTTCCAGCCGCGTGGTCTGCAGCATGTGTTCGCGCCGCGCATCCTCCTCGCCGCCGCTCAGCGGGTGCTTGAGGAGCGCGATCAGCCGCCCGGCCGCCACCGGCCCGCCGGCCATGCGCGCCACCAGCCGCAGGAAGATGCCCGGCGGGGTCTGCCCCAGCGGCCGCCCGGCGCTGTCATCGGGCCGGATGCCCCAGCGCTGCAGCGCCGCGGTGACGAGGCGGGCCAGCTGCCGGTCCGGCGTGATCAGCGCCGCGGTCCGGCCGGGATGGTCCAGCACCTCGCGTAGCGCCAGCGCGATGGCCTGCGCCTCGGCGCGCGGAGTGTCGGCCTCGATCAAAGTCAGCCCGGCCGTGGCCGCCAGTACCTCGGCCCGAAGGGCGGGCAGTTCGGCCAGCCAGCGATCGGTGACCGGGGCGGGATGGAGCGCGAGCCCGATCAGCCGGTTCTGCGGCGGGGCCGGCACCGGCTCCCACGGGGCGACCGCCTCGGCCGGCACATCCAGCGCCTTCAGCACCGCGGCCATCGCCGCCTGCGGGTGGTCGGGGCCGAGCCGGTCGCGCACCGCATCGGGCAGGCTGGCGTCGAAGCCCGGCAGCACCACCGCGCCCGATGGCAGCCGCGCCACCGCCTGCATCAAGGCGGCGGTTACCGGACGGCTGCCGGTTGAAGCGGCAAGGATCACCGGGTGATCGGGCGGCTCTGCGGCCCAGACCGCGCAGATCGCCTCGATCGCTGCGCGCAGCCGCAGCGCCGGTTCCGGCCCCGCCCCCGCCTCGGCCAGCATCTGCGGCCAGTGCGCGGTCAGGATCTGCAGGAAGCGCAGGCTGGTCTGCCAGTGGCTGGCATAGGGTCCGGCATCGATGCCCTCCAGCGCCGCGGGCGGGATGCCGGCCCCCTGCAGCTCGTCCAGGAGCGCGATCAGGCTGCGGGCGAGATCGAAACGCGCCTCGCGCGGCGCCAGGGTCGGCTCGCGCGCGATCAGCGCACCGACCAGCTCGGCCAGCCGCAGGAGCCGGTAAAGCTCGCCCGGCGCCGGGGGCAGGGCGGGGCCCAGCGGATGATCGGCCAGATCCTGCACCACCAATATGCGCGGAAGAAGCGCCGAGGGCCCCAGCGCCTGTTCCAGCGCCGCGCCGATCACGCTGGCGCTGCGGCGTGCGTTGACGATGATCTTGATGCGGGCAATTGCCTCGGGCGGCAGATGTCCATACCGGCGCAGGAAGCCGGCGGCGAAGGCATTGGGGAAATCCGCCCCCGGCGGCAGATGGAACAGATGCGGGTTCATCGCGTCCCTTCTGCCAGCAATGCCTCGGCCGCTTCAATCCCGGCCGGCGTGCCGACATCGACCCAGCGCCGCGGCCAGACCAGCCCGAACAGCCCGCCATCGGCCCCCATCGCATCCCAGATGCGGTTGAGCGAGAAGGCGCCTGAAGGCGCCGCTGCCAGCCGCCCCGTGCGCAGGATCTGCGCCCCGGTATAGACGTAAGGCGCGCTCGCCCGCCCCCCCCGCCTTGCGAGCCGGCCCGAGGCATCGAGGAAGAAATCGCCCGTACCGGCATGGCAGAGCGCATTCTCGCGCCGCACGACGAGCAGCAGCGCCTCCATGCGATCCTGCCAGGCCGCGAGCAGGGCGGGCAGCGGATTGCCCTGCCACACCGCATCGCTGTTGAGCCCCAGCACCGGATCGCCGTGCAATAGCGGCAGCGCCTTGCGCATCCCGCCGCCGGTGTCGAGGATCGCCGGGCGTTCCTCGGAAAACGCGATTTCGGGCCGATCGCGCCCGGCCAGATGCCGGCGGATCATCCCGGCGCGATAATGCAGGTTGATCACCGCGCGCGGGATGCCGGCCGCCTCGACCAGATCGAGCGTGCGGTCGATCAGGCTGCGCCCGGAAAGCTCGATCAGCGGCTTGGGCCGCTCGGCGGTCAGCGCGCCCATCCGGGTGCCGAAGCCGGCGGCAAACACCATCGCGCTTTCGACGGGCGGGCGGGTCACGCTCGCTGGCCCCGGATGCGGTCGAGCACGGAGGGTTCCGGCGGCGGGACGTGGCGGGCGACCCACCGCGCCAGATCCGCCATGCCGGGTGCTGCGAGATCGCGCTGCAGGTGCCACCAGACCCGCGGGATGAGATCCAGGTAATGCGGCTTGCCGTCGCGCAGCCACAGCCGGCAGAACAGCCCGACGATCTTGAGGTTGCGCTGGGCGCCGAGCGCGGCCAGCGCCTGCCGGAACGCCTCCGGCTCCAGCCCGGTGGCGGCGAGATGACGCGCCATCATCGCCTTGTGCAGCCCCGCGCCGGTATCGCGGCGAGCGTCTTCGAGAAGCGAGACGAGGTCGTAGGCCGGATGCCCGCGCAGCGCGTCCTGATAGTCGATCAGCCCGACCCGGGCGAGGCCGCTGCGTTCGGGCAGCCAGAACAGGTTCTGGGCGTGATAGTCGCGCAGCACCACGCAGCCGGTGGCTTCGGCGACGGGACCGAGCGCGGCCAGGAGCAGCGCCCGGTATTCCGCCGCCATGTCCGCGCCCGGCTCTGTGCCGCTGGCCGCGGGGAGGTACCACAGGATGAGCCGCCCGGCCTCCTCCAGCAGGATGTCGGCATCATAGGGCGCGAGCCTCGCCGGCGGCTCCATCGTCTGCAGCGCGGCCAGAAGATCGACCGCTGCTTCGTAGAGCTCCGTTTCCATCCCGGGCTGAGCGGTGCAGAGATCGGCATAGAGCCCGCGGCCGAAATCCTCGATCAGCAGGAGGCCGCGCGCGGGATCGGCATGGAGGATTTCAGGCGCGCTGAAGCCCTGTTCGCGCAGCCACAGCGTTATGGCGATGAAGGGTGCGAGGTCCATGCCATGCTCAGGGGCGGCATCCATCAGCATCGCGGTCCGGCCTTCGCGCCCAGCGATGCGGGCATAGCGGCGGGCCGAGGCGTCGCCGGCCAGCGGCGCGATACGCGCGTTCGGCCAGCCTGCTGCCTCAAGGAACTGCGCGCGTTCTTCCGCCCGGCTCATGGCGTCCAGCCCGCAAGCCGCGCAGCCACGCCCGACCAGCCGCCGCCGTAGGCGAGGACTCGGGCGCGCCTGCCTTCGCCTGCATCCTCCAGCGCGATGAGGAGATGGCGCGCAGGCGTTTCGGCCCCCAGCCGGTCGGGCCATTCGACGAGGCAGATCGCGGTCTCGAATGCATCGGCAAGGCCGAGTTCCACCACCTCCGCCGCATCGCCGATGCGATAGAGATCGACATGCCAGATCTCGGTGCCGCCGGCCTCATAGACCTGCACCAGGGTGAAGCTGGGCGATGGGACTTCCTCGCAAAGCCCATGCGCGGCGAGCCGGGCCTGGATGATGGCACGGGCGAGCGCCGTCTTGCCCGCGCCCAGCGGGCCGGCGAGCAGGACCACATCGCCCGGCGCCAGAGAGGGCGCGATGCGCGCGCCTAGTGCCGCGGTGGCCGCGGCATCAGGCAGATCGAGCGTGGCGATCGGCTGGGTCTCCGGCATGGGCCAGCCTCTACGCAACTGATCGCGCGATGGCCAGCGCGTCCTGCATTCGCGGCGGAGGCGCAGCCGCGCGTCGGGCAACTGAAAAGGGACGCGGTGCGGCGAGGGACAGGCGATGGCGGCCGGGCGCGCAGAATGCCGTTGCGTTGGAGATTGCCAATCCCCGTCGGCGCTCGCGGGCGCCGCGAAATGCGGCGTTACATGAGATTTTCTTATTTTCACTGTTGATTGTAAAATATTGATTGCAAATATATTTTCTAGAGACCCCTGCGAAACTCCGGTGCGACGGGGCATCCCAGGCGAGATGCGTTTTCTGCCAATGTGTGCTGCGCGCGCGTAAAGTATAGCCAAACGACCAGATATTGATTATGATTGCACATGACCTACCCTATCCAGTTCCGTCGTCATGTTCTTGCGGTCAA
>RFIR01000414.1 GCA_003695135.1 Alphaproteobacteria bacterium
CCCGCCCGTGGCGCGTGAGCCGCCACGGGCATGCGCCCGCCCGCCCCCAGGCGGGCGCATTCGCGCCCACCCGGGCGGCCGCATGCCCTCGCGTTGGGACCGGGAGTGAATCGGATAGAACGCGACATGCTCTAGGCGGGGACCGCAGGGCGTGGGCACGAATCGCAACGCGCATCGCGAACCCGCGATGCGCGCTGCTGCCGTTCAACGTCGTCGACTGCCCGAGGTCTTCCTGCCTGTGCGCCTCCCGGCCCGAAACCGGAATTCAGGGTGGGCTCCGACGGCTCAGCCCCCCATGCCGCCGGAGCCCGGTTCCCCCTCAGCCTCGGTGATGGAGCGACTCGAAGAGCCGCGGGTCATAGCTGGACTGCGCGAAGGTCTCGCCCCGCGTCAGAATGGAAACCGCATCGTGACTGTGCAGCGATTCCTGATGGCTGGCAACCACCCGGAAATCGCCGATGCGCGGGTCGTCGCCCAGCGCCTTGCAGATCAGCCGCACCGCATCCTCGACGAAGATCGGGTTGGCGCCGTTGAGTTCGGCGAAGGCCTGCTCGTCCTCGCGCTTGACCATGACCTGGGTCTCGGTCGGGATTGCGGCCCGGCACAGCTCGACCAGATCCTCGATCCACAGCCGCCCCTCCTCCAGCGCTACCGAGACGCGGGCGACCGAGCGCTGCGAATGCGGCGTGGCGATGCGGCCGCGTTCGTGCCGCGCGTGCTCGGACAGCTCCAGCGAGCAGGGGCAGGTGGAGGAATAGACATAGTCGAGATGGATCACGCGGGTGGTCGTGCCGGCGGTCTTCAGCATCTCGAAGGCGACATCGTAATACTGGTAGCCCTCCAGCCCGCTGCGCAGAGAGGGGATCTTCATCGGATAGCTGAAACGCAGCTGGATGCGGGCGTCATAGCTTTCCAGATCGTTGATGTAGCTGTCGAGAATCGCTGCGATGTGCTCGAAATCGAAATTCTCGTCCGCATGGCGGTAGAAGGACCGCATGATGCGGCTCATGTTGATGCCCTTCTTGGTGGCGGCAAGCGACACCGAACCGGTGACCGAGGTCTCCAGCGTCACGCAGCCATTGTCGCGCGTGCGAATCGACAGCGGCAGGCGGAAATTGGAAATGCCGACATGCTGGATCTCCGTCTTCTCGCCCTTGATCAGGCTGGACGGGCCGTTCTGCAGGTCGGGCATGGTGGCCTTGTAGGCCGGATCGGGCGTGAACTCGGTATCGTATTCGCGCTTGAGCGCAGCCGGACGGGCAAGGCCGAGCCGGTCCAGCGCGTCGCGATAGCCGTCCAGCCCGTCGCCGCCGCGACCGGCCCAGCGCAACAGCACTCTCACAGCGTCTTCGGCCTCCTCGCGGCTGGGCTGCGGCGAGGTTTCGGCAAGGATCTCCCTGGGCGCGACTGAATTCATTTCCGATCCCCTGTCTGTTCCGATCCCGCGTCCCCCTGTCGCCACCTAGGGAAAAAGCTAGACCATTCAAGCAGGCGACTCAACCCTAGATCGAGCAATGAAGATAAAATTCAATGTAAGGTATACGGGGCGCGCTTTTCGGCGATGACGGACGGTCACGATCTGTCGAGCGCGCCGAGAATGTCGGCGGCGAGGTCCTCGACATCCTCCAGCCCCACCGACAGGCGCACCAGCCCCGGGGTGATTCCCAGCGCTGCGCGCACCGATTCGTCCAGCCGCTGATGGGTGGTGGTCGCGGGGTGGGTGACCAGCGATTTCGCATCGCCGAGATTGTTGGAGATCAGCACCAGCCGCAGCGCGTTCAGGAAACGGAAAGCGCCGGCCTGCCCGCCCTTCACCTCGAAGGAGAGCACGGTGCCGCCCGCGCGCATCTGGCGCGCGCAGATCTCGTGCTGGGGATGGTCAGCGCGCCCGGGATAGTGGACCCGGGCGATGCGTGGGTGATCGGCGATGCGGTCGGCGAGGATGGCGGCGGATCGGGCCTGCGCCTCGCAGCGCATGGCGAGCGTCTCCATCCCCTTCAGCATCACCCAGGCGTTGAACGGGCTCAGCGCCCCGCCGGTATGCTTCAGATAGGGCTCGAATCGCTCGCGGATGAAGGACCGGCTGCCGAGCGCGACGCCGCCAAGGCAGCGGCCCTGCCCGTCGATATGCTTGGTGGCCGAGTAGATCACCACATCCGCGCCCAGTTCGAGCGGGCGCTGGAAGACCGGGGTGGCAAAGACGTTGTCCACCACCACCTGCGCGCCGACGGCATGGGCGAGCCCGGCCACGGCGGCGATGTCGACCACCTCCAGCATCGGATTGGACAGCGCTTCGAAGAACACCAGCCGGGTTTCGGGACGGATGGCTGCGCGCCACTGCTCGGTATCGGTGCCGTCGATCAGTGTCACCTCGATGCCGAAACGCGGCAGCAGCGTCTCGACGATGTAGAGGCAGGAGCCGAACAGCGCCCGGGCCGAGACCACATGGTCGCCCGCCTTGAGCTGGCAGAACAGCGCGCCATTGACGGCGGCCATGCCCGAGGCGGTGGCGAAGGCATCCTCGGCGCCTTCGAGCGCGGCGATGCGGTCCTCGAACATGCGCACCGTGGGGTTGGCATAGCGCGAGTAGATGAAACCCTCTTCGGCGACATCGCCGCGAAACCGCGCCGCGGCGGTCTCGGCATCGGGGTAGACATAGCCCTGGGTGAGAAAGATCGCCTCGGAGGTCTCGGCATACCGGCTGCGCCGCGTCCCGGCATGGATCATCCGGGTCTGTTCGCTCCAGTTCTGTTCCATCACGCTGGTTCCCGCGCAAAAAAGCCCCGACCGGGTCGGGATCGGGGCGCTGCGCCGCGACCTCTTTAGCGGGTTGTTTACCGTGGTCCGCAAGCCGGTCGACCAAATCTCCACGTCGTTCATGCCTATCGGCACGGCGGGGGCGGTGCAAGCGTGAATTGCCGCCGGTCAGCGGCCGAG
Source organism: Alphaproteobacteria bacterium (assembly GCA_003695135.1). GTDB lineage: Bacteria > Pseudomonadota > Alphaproteobacteria > Rhodobacterales > Rhodobacteraceae > J013. The sequence goes on from RFIR01000414.1 coordinate 2,938, forward strand.
GATCATGCGGGCGAGTACCCGGTCGCGCTGGACGAAATGGTGATGCAGCGCGGCGGCGGCATGCAGCCCGACCACCGCGGTCAGCGCGTACCACAGCGCGTAATGCACATCGACCAGCCGGGCGGTGAGCCTTGCATCGCCGGTGGGAAACGGGTCGGGCATCTCGAACAGCCCGAACACCATGTTCCGCACCCCCATGTCCTGCAGCGGCGAGGCCGAGACCATCAGCCAGCCGCTGATCGGAACCGCGACGATCAGAACATAGAGCGCAAGATGGGTGAGCGCCGAGGCCCGCCTCTGCCAGCGCGGCATCACCTCGGGCAGGGCCGGGGTCTGGGGATTGAGGAGTCGCCACAGGATGCGCAGCAACGCCAGGGTGAAGATCGCGAAGCCCCAGCTCTTGTGGGTCTGGATCAGCTCGTAATCCTCGATCCGGTTGGTATCCATGTAGACGCCGATGACCGAGTTGATCACGATCAGCAGCGCGACCAGCCAGTGCAGCAGCCGCGCGGGCCAGCCCCAGCCGGTCGCGCTGTTGCGGATGGCCATCGGTCCGATCTCCCGTCCGATCCTATTCGGCCCGTGTGATCTCGACATCGATCCGGACGGGAATGATCGCGCTGACCGCAGGCGCGGCGAACGACATGCCGAAGGCGACGCGGTCGATCTTGCCGGTCGCGGTGAAGCCCAGCACCTCCTTGCCCTGGCTGAGAGGTGTCACGCCGCGCGCATTGAGCCGCACGTCGAAGCTGACCGGGCGGGTGACGTCCCTGATGGTCAGATCGCCGGTCATGCGCACCGTCTCGGCGCTGGTCAGCACGATCTCGGTCGATCTGAAGGTGATGGTGGGAAAACGCACCACATCGAGCAAGCCCGGATAGTTCATGGTGTGATCGTCGCGCAGTCTGGAATTGGTATCGAGACTGGATGCGTCGATGGTGACCACGACCTGCGCCGCCTCGATGTTGTCGGGATCGAGATCGATCTGCATGTCGTATTTGCGGAAACGCCCGTGGATGGTCGAAAAGCCCAGATGATTCACCGTGAAGGTGATGTCGGTGTGGTCCGGGTCGAAGACATAGGGAAAGGCACGCGCCGCGGTGAGCATGTTCAGGAAGACGAGCGCGGCGAGGGCGAGGGTTCGTATCATGATCGGCATGCCTTTCCTGCTGCGTACGGACATAGGCCGATTCTGTACCGGCAAAAGGCGCACGGGCGTTCACAATCCGGTTGGGTGCCGGGGCGGGCCCGCCTAGTCGGCCGGCATGATCTCGATATCGACCCGGACCGGTACCCTGCCGGACACTGCCGGTGCGGCGAAGCCGATGCCGAAGGCGACCCGGTCGATCACCGTGGTGGCGGTGAAGCCGAACACCTCCTTGCCGTGTGAAATCGCGGTCACGCCGCGGGCATTGAGCCGGATGTCGAAGCTGACGGGCAGCGTCACGTCGCGGATGGTCAGGCTGCCGGTCATCCGCGCCGATTCGGCGCTGGTCAGCACGATCTCGGTGGAGGTGAAGCTGATCGTGGGAAACACCCGCACGTTCAGCATGTCGGGAAAGTAGCGCGTGTTGTCGTCGCGCAGCCGCGAGCCGGTGTCGAAGCTGTCGGCGTCGATCTCGATGCGCACCCG
>RFIR01000415.1 GCA_003695135.1 Alphaproteobacteria bacterium
CGCCAGACCGCAGGCGGCCAACGCACCGGCGATGATGGAAAATCTGGACATGCGTCTTCCCTGTCTTTTGGTTTTGCACGGCAAGTCTAGCCCGTGAAAGCGGCCTTGCGTCAATGGCAAAACCGGCCCGCGGCCGAATCCCCCATGCCGGGGCGGTCGGTCATTGATCGCGCGGCAGCTAGCGGGCGATACTGCCGGGCAGCGGCAAGAACGGAAAGGCGGAGCGGGGATGGAGATCGAGGCGCTGATCTTCGATGTGTTCGGCACGCTGGTCGACTGGCGCAGCGGCGTCGCGGCCGAGGTGAAGCGGGCCTTTGCCGGGCGTGCGGACGCACCCGATGCACTGGCCTTCGCCGATGCGTGGCGGGCCGAATACGATCCGGCCATGGCCCGCATCCGCGACGGCGACCGCGGCTATGTCCCGCTCGACGACCTGCATCTGGAAAATCTCGACCGGGTGCTGGCGGCGTTCGGGCTGTCCGATGCGCTGGATGGCCCGGCACGCGCCGCGCTCAACCGCGCCTGGGAGAAGCTGCCCCCCTGGCACGATACCGTGCCGGGGTTGGACGCGCTGCGTGAACGCCGGATCGTGGCACCCTGCTCGAACGGCTCCATTGCGCTAATGACCCGGCTGGCACGCTTTGCCGGCCTGCGCTGGGACTGCGTGCTGGGCGCGGACATCGCGCGGGACTACAAGCCGAGCCCGGCCGTCTATCTCGCCGCCTGCGCCGCGCTGCGCCTGCCGCCGGAACGGGTGATGATGGTGGCCGCGCATAACCGCGATCTCGCCGCCGCCCGTGCGGCCGGCCTGCGCACCGGCTTCTTCCCGCGGCCGCGCGAACACGGGCCGGGCCAGACCACAGATCTGGTTCCCGAGCAGGACTGGGAGGTGATTGCGAGCGATCTGCAGGATCTGGCGAGGCAGATGGCAGGGGCTGGGGGTGTAGGAGGGCGCATCTTGCATGACCAGGTTGACTCCTGACTTGACGCCCCTGAAAAACCTGGATGCAGGCTGGCATCCTTATCACATAAAACTTTGAAGCCAGCAAATCCGCTCGTAAAATAATTAGAAAATAATTCCCCAATCAATATTTATCAATCAACAGTGAAAATAGAAATAACCTGCATGGCGCCGCATTTCGCGGCGCCGGAGTACTACGACGGGGTCCGGTTAGTCATTTTACGGTGAGCTTTCCTATCTGGCCGCACCGCTACCGGCATCCCGCCGAAACACGGCGGCGATCTCCACCCGCGCCGACCAGCGGAACTGATCGACGATCAGGATCGGCCCCATCCGGTAGCTGCCATCGACGAGGATCCGGGCATCGCGGGCAAAGCTCGCCGGATCGCAGGAAACCGACAGGATGAGCGGCACGGTGGAGCGGGCGAGTTCCCCGGCCTGCGCTCGCGCGCCGGCCCGCGGCGGGTCCATGACCACCGCGTCGAAGCCGGCCAGCTCGTCCGTGCCCAGCGGCCGGGCCAGCAGGTTGCGGCCCTCCACCGTCAGCGGCTTCAGCCCACCGGTGCGCCGCCAGCCCGCCTCCAGCGCCTCCAGCGCCGCCGCGTCCTGTTCCACCGCGTGCAGCGTGGCGCGGTGGCTCAGCGACAGGGCGAAGGTGCCGCAGCCGGCAAAGAGATCGGCGATCCGCCGCGCGCCTTCGCAGTGTTGCGCGACGAAGCCCGTCAGCGCCGCCTCGCCTTCGGCCGTGGCCTGCAGGAAGCCGCCCGGCGGCGGCACCACACGCGCCCGGCCCAGCCAGATTTCCGGTGTGCGCGCCACGATCACCGGCTCGCCGGCCCATGTCAGCCGGGCGAGCCCCGCCCCGGCCGCGATGCGGCCTGCCTCGGCCATCGCCCTGCGCCCCAAAGGCGGCGCGTCGCGGATATCGACATCGAGCCCGGTCTCGCTGCGGATCACATGCGCCCTTGCGGCGCCGCTCGGCCCGAGCCCGACCCCGCCCAACGCGCGCAGAACCGGCAGCGCGGCCAGGATGTCGGGGTGCAGCACCTCGCAGCGCTCGATCGGCGCCAGCGCGGTCCCGGCACGGGCGAGGAAGCCGGCTTCGATCCCCGCCGCGCCACGCCGCAGGCTCAGCACCGCGCGGCGGCGGCTGCGGGGCGGCGAGACCGCCATCGGCCAGTTGCGACCGTCGGGCAGCTGCGCCTCCAGCCCGGCGCGGACCAGCGCGGCGCGGACAAGCTCCCGCTTCCAGCCGGCGACGAAGGCGTCGGAGGCGTGCTGCAGCTGGCAGCCGCCGCAGGCCCCGGTATGCGGGCAGCGGGGCGGGACGCGGGCATCGGCCGGGCGCAGCACCTCGGGCCGGCCCATACGGCCGGCGCGGACCGTGCCGCGCACGAGCTCGCCCGGCAGGCTGCCCGGCACGAACACGCGCCCGCCGTCGAGAAGGGCGATGCCGTCCCCGCGATGACCCAGTGCCGTGACCTCGACCTCCGCCATGACCCGCCCTTACCCCGGCTTGCCGGGCCGCGACAGCCCCGAATCCGCACCCGCAACCACCCTCTGCACCCCTGCCCTGCGCCCACGCGTCGCAGACGATATTTTTTCAAGTCAAGTCAACGAGTTACAAACGGGCGGTCCTGGCCCGTCCGCCTTGACACCCCAAGGGGGCGCCAATATGGTCCGCCGCGTTGCGAGACGGTGCCCGACCTCCCTTTCGGGCTGTCTGCCCGCGTCTGCGCAGGGGGACAGGATGGATGAGGACGCGGCGCGGAAGCTGGAGGCGCTTCGCCGGCGGATCGAGGCCGCGCGGAAGGCGCAGAAGCCGAAGCCGCCGGTGCGCAGGCGCGGGTTCCAGGGCGCCGAGCTCGCATGGAGAATGATCATCGATCTCGCGAGCGGGATCGGTCTGGGTTTCGGGATGGGGTACGGGCTCGACAGCCTGATCGGCACATTGCCGGTGTTCACCATCCTCTTGACATTGCTGGGGTTTGCCGCCGGGCTGCGGGTGATGAAGCGCTCGGCCGACGAATACCAGCACAGGCAGGCCGGGGAGTCTCCGGCAGAGGACGAGGCTGACGGCCCATCGGGGCGCGACGGCGGCTAGAGCGGGAGACGGGGCGTGGCGAGCGAGGAACATCAGGGCAGCTTCATCCACCCGATGGAGCAGTTCATCGTCAAGCCGCTTTTCGGCGATGGCGGCGATGTCGGCACGCTGACCATCACCAACGCCGCGCTGTGGATGCTGCTGTCTGTGGCGGCCGTGGCGGCGCTGACCATCTGGGGCACGCGCGGGCGGGCACTGGTGCCCAGCCGCATCCAGTCGGTCGCCGAGCTGATGTACGGCTTCGTGCGCAACATGGTCGAGGAGGTCGCGGGCAAGGGCTCGATGGCCTATTTCCCCTACATCTTCACGCTCTTCGCCTTCATCCTGGGTGCCAACATGCTCAGCATGATCCCGATGAGCTTTGCGCCGACCGCGCATTTCGCGATCACCGTGCCGCTGGCGCTGGCGGTGTTCATCTCGGTGACGGCCATCGGCTTCATCAAGCACGGCATCGGCTTTCTCGGCTTCTTCTGGCCGAAGGAGGCGCCGGGCTGGCTGCGGCCCTTCCTGTGCCTGGTCGAGATCTTTTCCTATTTCACGCGCCCGGTCAGCCACTCGATCCGACTCGGCGCCAACATCCTGGCTGGACACGCGGTGCTGAAGGTGTTCGCCGGGCTGTTCGCGATGATGGTCTTTGGCGGGCTCGGTGCGCTGGCGGTGCTGCCGCTGGCCATGATGGTGGCGATGACCGCGCTCGAGGTGCTGGTCGCCTTCCTGCAGGCCTATGTGTTCGCCATCCTCACCTGCGTCTATCTGCACGACGCGCTGCACATGCACTGAGTGCGGCGTCAATCTTCGAAACGAATCCCGAAAACGATCCGGAACGATCCAAGGAGACGGAACATGGAACTGGAAGCAGCAGCGGCCCTGGGCAAGTATATCGGCGCCGGACTGGCCACCACCGGCATGGCGGGCGCCGGCATCGGCGTGGGCTATGTGGTCGGCAACTACCTGACCGGCGCCCTGCGCAACCCGGCCGCGGCCGCGGGCCAGACCGCGACGATGTTCATCGGCATCGCGCTGTCGGAAGCCATGGGCATCTTCGGCTTCCTGATCGCGATCCTGCTGCTCTTCGCGGTCTGAGCGCGGCGCGATGAGGCGGGCCCGGCAGCGTGGCCGGGTCTGAACGGCGTCGCATCCGCACCGGAAGCGCGACGTCGCCGCAGGACAGGGCGGGAAATGGCCGATGGCTGAAGATACCCATACCGAGACCGGCACCCAGGCGGTGACCGAGGTCGCGGCCGATGTGGCCGCGCATGAGAAGAGCGGTCTGCCGCAGCTCGATTCCTCGACCTGGGGCAACCAGTTCTTCTGGCTGCTGGTCGCGCTGGTGCTGCTGTTCTTCCTGATGAGCCGGCTGGCGCTTCCGCGCATCGCCTCGGTGATCGAGAATCGCGCCGACGCCATTGCCGACGATCTGGACCGCGCCGCCGATTACCGCCGGCGGGCGGAGGAGGCCGAGCGCGCCTATGAGGAGGCACTGCGCGAGGCCCGGGCCAAGGCGCAGAAGATCGCCGCGGACGCGCGCGCCGAGGTCCAGAAGGAGCTCGACGCGGCCATGGCCAAGGCCGATGCCGAGATTGCCGCACGCACGGCGGAATCGGAGAAGCGGATCAAGGAGATCCGCGCCGGTGCCGCCGAAAGCGTGCATCAGGTCGCAACCGAGACGGCCGAGGCTCTGGTCGAGACGCTGCTGCCCGGGCTGGCGGTGGATCGCGACACCATTGCCGAGGCCGTACGCGGCCGGATCGGCTGAGGAGAGGCGGCATGGAACTGCTCTACAATGTCGAGGCGATCGTCATCACCGCCTTCGTGCTGTTCCTGGCTCTGCTGGTCTGGGCCAAGGCGCCGGCGACGGTGATCCGCATGCTCGATGCAAGGGCCGAACGGATCCGCAACGAACTCGACGAGGCGCGCCAGCTGCGCGAGGAGGCGCAGTCGCTTCTGGCCAGCTATGAACGCAAGCAGCGCGAGGTCGAGAAGCTGGCCGAGGACATCGTGGCCCGGGCGGTCGAGGAATCGCGCGAGGCGATCGAGGCCGGCAAGGCCGAACTGGAGCGCGCGGTGGCCCGGCGCCTGAAAGCGGCCGAGGAACAGATCGCCTCGGCCGAGGCCGGCGCGATCCGGCAGGTGCGCGACCAGGCCATCGCCGTGGCCGTCGCCGCGGCGGCCGAGGTCATGGCGCGGAACATGCCGCCGGAGAAGGCCTCGGCGCTGATCGACGACGCCATCCGCACCACCGGCGAGAGACTGCACTGAACCGGCAGCTGCCAGACCGGTAGCCAACCATCCAGTTTCCGCGACGCCCGGCCCTGCCGGGCGTTTTGGTGCCGGCCCGACCTGCATGCGGCATCCGACCCGCAGCCCCCCAATCGGTAAAACCGGCCGTGCGGCAGGTCGCTGACCCCAGCGCGCGGTTGCGTCGCCGCTTTCATCGATATATTCAGGTTTGAGCAAGGAAAGTCGATATTGATCCATGCCGGCCGAGCCGACAGCGCAGACGGACCCCATCGCCTCGACGGGCGAGGCCTCGGCGACGCGGCGGGCCTATGACGCCATCCGCCAGCTGATCATCACCGGCGCCATCCCGCCGGGGCAAAAGCTGAAGATCGAGGATCTGCGCGCGGTGGTGCAGTCGGGCGCCTCGCCGGTACGCGAGGCGCTGAGCCTGCTGACCTCGGACCTGCTGGTCGAACGCATCGATCAGCGCGGGTTCCGCACCGCGCCGGTCAGCGGCCGAGAATTCGACGACATCCTGCGCATGCGCTGCCTGCTGGAACGGATTGCGCTGGAGGATTCGCTGGCCCATGCCGGACAGGACTGGGAGGACGCGCTGGTTCTGGCCCATCACCGGCTGAGCCGCAGCGGCCGCGAGGATGCCGAGGCGTTCGAGGCCAGCCACAGGGCGTTTCACATGGCGCTGCTGGCCGGATGCCAGTCGCCGATCCTGCTGAAGTTCTGCACCCAGCTCTACGATCTCAACATCCGCTACCGCTATCTGGCCGGACGCACGCTCAGCTATGGCACGCGCGATGTCGCGCGCGAGCATCGCGAGATCTTCGAGGCGGCGGTGGCGCGGGATGCCGAAACGGCGGCCGCGCGGCTTCTGAAGCATTACCGCGACACCGGCGCCTGGCTGAAGGCCAGCTTCGCGACGGAGTGAGCGCCGCGCCCGGCCCGTCCTTCCGCGGTCACGCCGCCGGCGTCTCCGGCACCAGCTTCAGATCGAAGCTCGCGCTCAGGAACGGCTCCTTCACCTTGCCCGAGAGCGCGAACCCGTCCGGAAATGCCTCCGGCGGGCATTCGTCGTAATGCATGATCAGGTCGCTGCGCACGCCGAACACCGTATCCTCGTCCAGATAGGGATCGTCATCGGGAAAGATCTCGGTGACCAGCGTGCGGAACCCCTTCGCCTTGACGATGAAGTGCAGATGCGAGGGCCGCCACGGGTGCCGGCCGGTGGCGTTGAGGATGTCGCCCACCGGCCCGTCGGTCGGCACGGTATAGCTGACCGGCCTGACCGTGGTGAAGCCGAAGCGGCCATCCGGTCCGGTGGTCTGGATGCCGTGGAAGGAATAGAGGTCCTGCTCGGGGTCCTGGCTGGAATACATGCCGTTGGGCGCGGTCTGCCATATGTCGAGCTCGGCGCCGGCAATGGGCGTGCCGTCCGGCGCGGTGACCCGTCCCCGCACCAGCAGCAGCGGGCCGCCGAAGTCGCGCTTCATGTCGCCGCCCATGGGCAGCGGCGGCGCGCCGGCGATGTGGAACGGCCCCAGCACCGAAGACGAGGTGCCGGCGGGGTCGGAGTTGATCATGTCGACCAGCGAGGACAGCCCCAGCACGTCCGACAGCAGCACGAATTCGTGGCGCTTGTCGTCCGAGATCCGCCCGGCGCGTTCGAGGAATTCGATGCCGGTCTGCCACTCGGCATGGGTCAGCCCGACCTCCCTGGCGAAGCCGTGCAGATGCCGCACGAGGCTTTCCATGACCTGCCGCAGCCTCGGATCGGTATCGGGGCCGAAATAGCTCATGAAGACGTCGGTGATGTTGTCCTTGTCGATATTGCGCATCCCGGGTTTCCTAGTGCAGGATCGCCGTGCTCAGCGACGGGAACCGGATCAAGAGGATCAGCACGATCAGCATCACCAGCGCGAAGGGAAACGCGCCGAGGAACACGTCGCGCAGGCTGATCCGGTCATCGTTGAGCGTGGCCTTGATGACGAAGCAGGAGATGCCGAGCGGCGGGGTCAGCAGGCCGATCTCGGCGCCGACCACGCTGATGATGCCGAACCAGACCAGGCTGAGGCCCATCGGCTCGATCAGCGGCATGAACAGCGGCACCACGATCAGGATGATCGAGGCGGTATCGAGCAGCGTGCCGAGAAAGATCATCAGCGCGACGTAGATCACCATGATCCAGAAGAAATCGAGCCGGGTTTCGGCGAGCAGGTCGCCCAGCTGGTTGGGCAGCCCGGCAAGGCCCAGCATGCGGCTGTAGATGGAGGCGGCGGTGATCAGGAACAGGATCGCGGCGGTGATGTGGCCGGTCTCAAGCAGCGCCTCCCAGAAATCCCGCAGCCGCATCCGGCCGCGGAGCACGGCAATCGCCAGCCCCAGCGCCGCGCCGGCCGCCCCGGCCTCGACCGGGGTCAGCCAGCCGGTATAGATGCCGCCCAGC
>RFIR01000416.1 GCA_003695135.1 Alphaproteobacteria bacterium
GCATGACGATGCGCCCTTCGGTGGGCTTGTAAAAGCCGGTGACGCAGTTGAAGACCGTGGTCTTGCCGGCCCCGTTCGGCCCGATCAGCGCGGTGATGTCGCCGCGGCCGACCTCGAAGCTGAGATCATCGACAGCGACCAGACCGCCGAAGCGCATCGTCAGATGCTCGACGGTCAGGACCGGGTCCTCGACCCAGCGCGGGGCGCTCAATGTCCTTCTCCCTGCGCCACGGCCTCCGAGCCGATGCGTTTTCGCTCAACCAGCACCACCGAGGGTTCGCGCGACGAAATCAGGCCGCGCGGGCGCCAGATCATGATCAGCACCATGGCGAGACCGAAGATCAGCATGCGGTAGTTTTCCAGCTCGCGGAACACCTCGAAGCCGCCGATCATCACCAGCGCGGCGATGGCCACGCCGATCTGGCTGCCCAGCCCGCCCAGCACCACGATCGCCAGCACCAGCGCCGATTCGATGAAGGTGAAGCTCTCGGGCGAGATGAAGCCCTGCCGCGTGGCGAAGAAGGAGCCGGCGAAACCGCCGAACATCGCGCCGAGCGCGAAGGCCGAGAGCTTGATGTTGGTGGTATTGAGCCCCAGCGAGCGGCAGGCGATCTCGTCCTCGCGCAGCGCTTCCCAGGCCCGGCCCACCGGCAGGCGCCTGAGCCGGTTGGACACGAAGCTGGTCAGAAGCGCCAGCGCGAAGATCAGGTAATAGAGGAAGATGATGCGGTGCAGCGAGGTGTAGTGGAGGCCGAACACATCGGCAAAACCGCCATCGCCGCGCTTGAAGGGGATGCCGAAGAAGGAGGGGCGGGCGATGCCGGAAATCCCGTCCGGCCCGCCGGTGAAGGTGTACCAGTTGAGCAGAACGATGCGGATGATCTCGCCGAAGGCCAGCGTGACGATGGCAAGATAGTCGCCCCTGAGCCGCAGCACCGGAAAGCCGAGGATGATGCCCCAGAACGAGGCGAGGATGCCGGCGAGCGGCAGGCAGATCCAGAACGACCAGCCGAAATACTGGGCGAGAAGCGCATAGGAATAGGCGCCGACGGCGTAGAAGGCGACATAGCCCAGATCGAGCAGCCCGGCCAGCCCGACCACGATGTTCAGCCCCCAGCCCAGCATCACATAGGTCAGCACCAGGATGCCCAGATCGATCAGATAGCGCTCGGCAAAGGGCAGGAACGGGAACACGATCGCAAAGGCACCGAGCGCTAGGCCGAAATATCGCCCCAGCCCGGAAAGGCCGGGAATGGAAGGCACCAGGGCCCCGATCCGGCCGGCAATCGGCCGTTCGGCCTTGAACACCAGCAGGTTGAGCGCCAGCCGACCGACGAAGACCACCGCAATGGCGATGAAATAATTCGTCCAGTGCGTCGACAGCACCAGATCGGACACCTCGATGTCGGTGCGCAGACCGATGAAGAAGAAGGCGAGCACCGCGGTGATGCCGGCGGCAATGCCGGCATCGCGCAGCGAGTCGGTGAGCTTCGCGCTGTTCATCAGACCTTCTCGACCTCGGGCCGGCCCAGCAGGCCGGACGGCAGGAAGATCAGCACGATGGCGAGGATCGAGAAGGCGGCGACGTCCTTGTACTCGATCGAGAAATAGGCCGACCAGAACACCTCGATCATGCCGATCAGCAGCCCGCCCAGCATCGCGCCCGGCAGCGAGCCGATGCCGCCCAGCACCGCGGCGGTGAATGCCTTCACGCCGGCCACGAAGCCGATGAAGAAGTCGATCACGCCATAGTACAGCAGGAACATCAGCCCGGCCACGGCGGCCAGCGCCGCGCCCATCACGAAGGTCAGCGATATGGTGCGGTCGACATTCACCCCCAGCAGCGCGGCCATCTTGCGGTCCTGCTCGCAGGCGCGCTGCGCGCGGCCGAGCGCGGTGCGCGAGATCAAAGCGTTGAAGCCAACCATCAGCACCACCGTCAGCGCGATGATGATCATCTGCAGGTAGCTCAGCTGCACGGCAAAGCTCTGCCCGCCCCGCATGCCCTCCATCAGGGTGATGCCGCCCTCGATCTGCGGCGGCAGCGGCTTGATCTTGGCACCCTGGCTGATCTGCACGAAGTTCTGCAGCACGATCGACATGCCGATCGCGGTGATCAGCGGCGCCAGCCGGAACGAGCCGCGCAGCGGCCGATAGGCGATCCGCTCCACCGTCCAGCCCCAGGCCGAGGTGACCAGCATCGACACCACCAGCGCCAGCAACAATATGATGGGCAGCCAGGAGATGCCGATGGCGGTCAGCGCCAGGAACATGGTCAGGGCGATGAAGGCGCCGATCATGAAGATGTCGCCATGGGCGAAGTTGATCATGCCGATGATGCCATAGACCATCGTGTAGCCGATGGCGATCAGACCGTAGATCGATCCCAGCGTGACCCCGTTGATCAGCTGCTGGAGGAAATAGTCCATCCTCGTCTTCCCCATCCCTGTTGGCCCGCGCTTCGTCGCGCGGCGTGATTCGCTGGCCAACAGTGCTATCGGATCGAAGGCGAAAGGCAAAGCCTGCAGAGGCTGCGAACGCAGAAAGGGCGCCCGGTCGCGCATGCGGCGACCGCGCATGCAGACCGGCGCTCCAGCGTGCTTCAGTATTCGACCACCAGCTTGCCGCGCATACGGCCGCTGGCCAGCCGCTCGTGACCTTGCGCGATCGTTGCCAGCGACAGGCCCGAAAGCGTCTCGGTGCGGGTCGAGCGGATGCGGCCCTCATCCGCCAGCCGGGCGATGGTGGCCAGAATCTCGCCCTGCCGCGCCTGATCGGCGGTGGCAAAGAGCGGGCGGGTGAACATGAACTCCCACAGGAATCCGGCGCTCTTCTGAAACAGCGGTGTGAGGTCGAGCGGCCCCGTCGCGCCGACGATGGAACAGATCAGCCCCTGCGGCGCAATCAGCCGGGCCATCGCCGGCATGTAGGCATTGGTGTCGTGACAGCAGAAGACGACATCGAAGCCGTTCTCGGGCAGATCGCCCAGCGTGCCATGGGCGACGATCTCATCCGCACCCAGCTCGCGGCACCAGTCCCGGCTTTCGGGGCGCGCGGCAGTTGCGGTGACGTGAATGCCCGACAGGCGCGCGAGCTGGATGGCGATCGAGCCCACCCCGCCGGCGCCGTTGATGATCAGGAGCCGGCATTCCCGCGGCTGCGGCGATAGCGGCGTCAGCCGCAGCCGCTCGAACATCGCCTCCCACGCCGTCAGCGCGGTCAGGGGCAGCGCCGCGGCATCAGCGTCGGACAGCGCCTCGGGGGCGCGGGCGACGATGCGGGCATCGACCAGCTGGCAGCGCGCATTGCTGCCCGCACGCTGCATCGCCCCGGCATACCAGACCCGCTCGCCCGGTGCGAAACCCTCCGCCTGCGGCCCCGCCGCCAGCACCCGGCCCACCGCGTCATAGCCCAGGGGGCGCGGCGGGGCATCGGCGGGGATCCGGCCCTTCATCTTCAGATCGACCGGGTTGAAGGCGGCGGCGGCGACCTCGACCAGCAGGTCGTGGCCGGTGGGTGCCTCCACCGGCCGTTCGGCCTCTCGCAGGCGGCCGGCGGCCGGGTCCCATTCCACGGCCACGCAGGTTACGGGGATTTCGGTCATGGCGCGGTGATCTCCCTTGCCCTGTCCAGAAGCTCGGCAGGCACGGCCGCTTCCGCCGCCTGCGCATTGCGCGCGATCTGCTCGGGCGTGCTCGCCCCGGCAATGACGCTGCAGCAGGCCGGCTCGTCAAGCAGGAAGCGGAAGGCAAGGTCGATCAGCCCGAAGCCGCCCGCCTCGGCCAGCGCGCGCAGCCGGTCGGCGGTGGCGAGGCGTTCGGCGGTCAGGAACTTGCGCGCATGCGGCGAATCACCGGACATGCGGGTGCCCTCCGGGATCGGCGCGCCGCTGCGATACTTGCCCGTGAGCAGCCCGCCATCGAGCGGGAAGAACGGCAGGAAGCCCAGCCCGAAGCGCCGGCAGGCAGGCAGAACCTCCGCCTCGGACCGCCGATGTGTCAGGCTCCACTGGTTTTGCGCCGAGACGAAACGCTGGGTGCCGATCTCGCGGGCGATGAAATGCGCCTCGGCGATCTGCCAGCCGGTGAAGTTGGAACAGCCCGCATAGAGGATCTTGCCGGCGCGGATCAGATCGTCGAGCGCAGCCAGCGTCTCGTCAATCGGCGTGTCGGGATCGGGAATGTGCAGCTGATAGAGGTCGAGGCGGTCGGTCCCCAGCCGGCGCAGGCTGGCCTCCACCGCCCGGACGATGAACCGGCGCGAACCGCCGCCTGCCCGGCTGCCGCCGGTCGGCCGCATGCCGAACTTGGTGGCGATCACCGCCTCGTCGCGGCGCCCGCCCAGCGTGCGGCCGAGATATTCCTCCGACAGCCCGCCCCGGCCCATCGGATAGATGTCGGCGGTGTCGAACAGGCTCACCCCGTGATCGAGCGCGGCATGCACTACCCGCGCGCTCGCCGCCTCGTCGAGCCGGCCGCCGAAATTGTTGCAGCCCAGCCCGAGGGCGGAGACCCTCAGCCCCGACCGGCCGACATTGCGCTCTTCCATGACCCCTCCCCGAGAAACCGGCATCCGTTCGCCCATGCTAGCCCGCCGCGGGCAGAACGCAATGAACCGTGGCGCGGGCCATGGCGGCAGTCCCGGCGGCGGATTGTTGGCATCGACCCGCCGCGGTGGCAGAATGGCCGCAGGTGGGAGACGACCGATGCTGTTGCGAAATTTCACTGCCCTCGCGTTCCTGGCCCTCATGCCCCTGATTGCCGCAGCGCAGGCGCCACCGCAGACCGAGGCCCTGCGCGCCAGCCTGCGCGAGGCGCTGCCCGCCTACTGGACCATCCGCAGTTTCCGAGAGATCGAGCGGCGGCAGGCAGAGGTGTCCGGCACGCCGCGGCTGACGGTCTATTTCGAGGCGGAGGTGGTGCCGGGCACCGATCTCTACCTGCCGGTCGGGCTTTGCGCCGGTCCCTTCGCCATCCTGACCCGGACGCGGGGGCCGGAAGAGCCGCGACGGCTGAAGGGCCGCATCCGGATGCAGCCGGCGGACGGCAGGTGGAAATCGCTGGTGCGTCTCTTCAACCCGGTCTCCGGGCTCGGCAGGCCTCTTGCGAGCTTCGACATGCCGGTGCTGGAGCTCGGCTCGCAGAAGCAGATCGAGCTCGTCGCCGCGCTGCGCGCCGCACGAATCGATGCCGGATCCGGGACGGCGGAGCCGAGCTGCGACCTGCCCGAGATCGCCGCCGTGCGGTCAAGCGACGCCTCCGCGCGCGAAGCCCGGGAGAGCCGCGAGGCCAGGCATCTTCTGGAACTGCTTCAACAGGCGATGGCAGAGCGCGATGCCGCCATGGCCGCGCAAAGGGCCGCCGAGGCCGAGCGCGATGCCGCCATGGCCCGCGCGACGCGGGCGAGCGACGAGCGCGACAGGCTGCTGGCGGCGCTGACCCAGCGCAACAGGCTCCTCAAACAGGACATGGCCTCTGCTGAGAGCGAGCAGGAACTGACCCGGGGGCTGCGCCCAAACGACAAATCGTCCCACGCACCTTCGCCCGACGCTCCGTCGCCGAAGGAACTGCGCAGAAAACTCGATGCGGTCAGGGCCGAGGGTCTCGCGCTCAGAGCCGCGCTTGAAGCGAGGACCTCCGAGATCAGGGATCTCAGGGGCAAGCTGACCGATCAGGAAAAGCTCGCCGCGGCCGAGGCGCTGGCCGCCGAGGAGCTGCGCAAGAAGCTCAAGGAGGCCGACGCCGAGCGCATCGCGCTGACGCTCAATCTGGAGGAGGCGCGCAAGAGGGCCGAGGAGACGCTGAACCTGCTGGGGGCTGCCGAGGCGGCGAAGGCCAGGGCGCAGGAGGTGCTGGTGCAGGTCAAGGCGGCCTCGGCCAGGGACCGGCGCCAGATCGCGGTGCTCAACCGCCAGATTGCCGAGCTGCACAAGCAGCTGACCTCGCTGCAGGCAGTTCTCGATGCTTCCGAGGCGAGGGATTTCGCCAACCAGGTTCAGGTGCAGACCTTGGCGACGCGGCTCAACGTCGCGCTGGCGCAGGTGGCGGCCGAGCGGAAGCGGGCCGCACAGCTGGAGGCCGGCAAGACGAGATCCTTGCGAAAGGAGGTCGATACACTGCGAAAGCAGGCCGATAGCTGCGATCCCGCGCTTGCCCAATTCGTCACGGCGCGGCAGGCGCTGTTCGCGCAGGCGCGCAAGACGCTGACCGAGGCCGACGGCATCACGGTCACCGACGACCGGTTCGTCCTTTCCGCTGCGGCGCTGTTCAAATCCGGCTCGGCGACACTGACCCCGCAGGGCCGCCGCCAGATCGACCGCATGGCCGAGGTGCTGCGTTCGGTGCAGTCCGAGATCGGCGCGGTGCAGGGCTGGATCCTGCGCGTGGACGGGCATACCGACCGCACGGGCTCGCCCGAGGCGAACTGGCAGCTCAGCCAGGCGCGAGCGTTGTCGGTGCTGCGCTATCTGGTCGAGGAAAAGGGGTTCAGCCCCAAACACCTCTCGGCCAACGGCTTCGGCCAGTTCCAGCCGATCAGCCCGTTCACCTCGCCCGAGGCGCTGGCGAAGAACCGCCGCATCGAGGTCAAGCTCGCCCGCCGTTGAGGCGGAGCCGCAGCTTCGCGAAGGAGCGCGACAGGACAAAGAACGCCACCGCGGCAACGACGATGGCGGGCCCGGCCGGCAGGTCCCAGCGATAGGCGCCGCCCAGCCCGCCCATGACCGCAAGCGCGCCGATCGCGACGGCGAGCGCGGCCATAGCCTCGGGCGTGCGCGACAGCGGCCGTGCGGCGGCGGCGGGTATGATCAGCATGGCGGTGATCAGGAGCGCCCCTATCGCCTTGAGCGCCAGCGCCACCACCAGCGCCAGGGTGAGCGTGAGCACCAGCTCCTCGCGCCGCGGGTCGAAACCGGCGGCAAAGGCGATGTCGGGGCTTAGCGTCGCGGTCAGCAGCCGCCGCCAGCGCCAGACCATCAGCGCGAGGATGGCCAGCGCACCGGCCCAGATCGCGGCAAGGTCGATCCAGCCCACCGACAGGATGTCGCCGAAGAGATAGGCCATCAGATCGACCCGCGCCTGCGGCACCAGCGCCACCGCCACCAGACCGGCGGCCAGCGCGCCATGCGACAGCACGCCGAGCGCGGCATCGGGGCTCGCGCCCCGCCCGCTCAGCGCCGAGACCGCCCAGCCCATTGCCGCGGCGACGACCAGCACGCCGGGCAGCGGCCCGGCCCCGAAGGCCAGCCCCAGCGCCACGCCCAAAATCGCGGCATGGGCGGTGGCATCGCCGAAATAGGCCATGCGCCGCCAGATGACGAAGCAGCCCAGCACCCCGGCCGCGGCCGCGGTACCGAGCCCGGCGAGAGCCGCGCGGAGCATGAAGTCGCTGGTCAGGAACTCGATCAGCATCCCCGCCTCGCCCTCACAGACACTGCGTCGAAAGGAATCCGGCCGCCTGTCAAGTCGACGCTCCAGCTTCCTCCTCGCGACCACGTCGATGTCCTGGTGATGCCATTGCTCCACGCCTCGCCCGGCGCAGCCGGGCGGCGCCCGACCCTCCCCCCGGGAGGGCGCATTGCAACGCCAGTCTCCGAGACAGTCGGCAGGCAGGTTTGCGCCGATCTTGCCACACCCACCGCTCCGCCGCACCCTCCCAGGGTCGGGCACCGCCCCTGCCGGCTTTCCCAGCCCTCGGCAAAAAGGTTCCAGTGCCCGACGCCAATCCGCAATCGCCACGCCGGCAAACCCGCGCTCGCCCAAAGCCCTTCCCCGTCTTCCATCACCGGTTCACTCCACCGGTTCCGATTCCACCGCCCCGCCATGGCGGTGATCATGCGCATGCCGGTAGAGCGCCAGAGCCCCGTCGGTGCCCAGCCCGAACAGCGCGCGGTATTCCGGGGCCGAGGCCACCGCGCTGGGGGTGCCCGCGCAGCAGATATGGCCGTTGAGGCAGACCACGCGGTCCGATGCGCTCATCACCACATGCAGATCGTGGCTGACCATCAGCACCGCGCAGCCCAGCCGCGCCCGCAGCGCCTCCAGCTGGCGGTAGAATTCCGAGGTCGCCGGCTGATCGAGCCCCTGGGTCGGTTCGTCGAGCAGCAGAAGCTCGGGCTCGGCCAGCAGCGCGCGGGCCAGCAGCACCCGCTGCATCTGCCCGCCGGAGAGCTCGGAAAGCTGCCGCCCCTCCAGCCCCGAGGCGCCGGAGACGCGCAGCGCCGCGCGCCGCCGGGCCGGCGAGAACCGCTCGGTCAGCCACAGGAAGCGATCCACCGTGATCGGCATGGTCGCATCGATTGCCAGCTTCTGCGGCACATAGCCGATGCGCAGGCCCGGAACCCGCCGGATCGTGCCGGCGACGGGGCGCACCGCACCGATGATCGCGCGCAAGAGCGTCGACTTGCCCGAACCGTTCGGCCCGACGACGGTGACAATCTCGCCCCGGTCGATATCGAGATCGACATTGTAGAGCACGCAATGCCCGTCGAGGCGCACCTCGAGCCCGCGAATCGAGACCAGATGCATCAGCCCTCCCCCGCGCAGGACGGGCACAGCCCCTCGGCCTCGACCACCGAGGTCTCCAGCCGGAAGCCGAGTTCCGCCGCCTCCCGGGACAGCGGCGAGGGGCCGGCCACCGCCTCGGCCACCAGCCGGCACTTGCGGCAGATCAGGAAGGCCGGGGCATGCGCCGCCTCGGGATGGGCGCAGGCGACGAAGGCGTTGAGCCGCTCGATGCGGTGCGCGAGGCCGTGGCGGATCAGGAAGTCGAGCGCGCGATAGGCCACCGGCGGCTGGGCCGGCATGCCCTCGGCGCTCAGCCGGGCGAGGATGTCATAGGCGCCGAGCGCGATATGGCTTTCGAGCAGAATCTCCAGCACCCGACGCCGGACCGGCGTCAGCCGCACCCCCTTGCGGCACGCGAGGCGTTCGATCTCGGCCAGCCCGCGCGCGACGCAGGCGCGGTGATCGGTGCAATAGGCGTGCGGATCGGGCATGTCGCCTCCGGGCGGACTTGCAATGTTATACGATAACACTTACCACTGCGCCGTCCCGCTGGCAAGCGCCGGAGCCCCGCATGAGAGCCCTCGCCCCGATCCTCGCCCTGCTGTGCCTGCTGGCCGGCGCCGTGCGCGCCGAGCCGCCGCGGGTGGTGGCCGACATTGCGCCGCTGCATTCGCTGGTCGCCCGCATCATGCAGGGTGTGGCCCAACCGCAGCTGCTGCTGCCGGCGACCGCCTCGCCGCACCAGCTGACGCTGCGCCCCTCGCAGGCACGGATGCTGGCGCGGGCCGATCTGGTGTTCTGGGTGGGCCCGGCACTGACTCCCTGGTTGAGCCGTTCGCTCGACGCGCTCGCGCCCGATGCCGGGAAGGTGGCGATGATGGCGGCGCCGGGTGTCGTGGTCCTGCCGATGCGCAGCGATCCGGAATTCGCTGATGAGGATGCCGAGCATGCGAATGAGCATGACGGCGCGGCCGATCCGCATCTCTGGCTCGACCCGGTCAATGCCGCGGCGATGCTGCGCGCGATCGCGGCGGCGCTGTCGGATGCCGATCCCGGCAATCGTGCGCTTTACGAGCACAATCTCGCCCGGGCGCTCGCGGGCAACATGAGGCTGCAAGCCGACCTCGCCGCGCTGCTCGCCCCGCTGCGCGGCCGGCCCTATCTGGTGGCGCATGACGCCTATCAGTATCTCGAACGCCGCTTCGGGCTGCACCCGGCAGGCGCCATTGCGCCGGGCGAGGCGACGGCACCGGGGCCGGCGCGGGTGGCTGCCCTGCGCGCGCTCATCGCGGATGGCAAAATACAGTGCATCTTCGCCGAGCCACAGACGCCCGGGCGCCTCATCGCCACGGTAGCAAGCGACGGGAATGTCACGCTGGCCACCCTCGACCCGCTCGGCGCCGGGC
>RFIR01000417.1 GCA_003695135.1 Alphaproteobacteria bacterium
GACGTTCTGGGCGAGATCGACCCGGCCAACGCGGCGCGTTACCGTGAGAATGCCGATACCGGCGTGGCCGAACTGGCCACCATGAGCACCGGCATCGCGACGCGGCTGCGGCCGCTGCTCTCGCAGTCCTATGTCGCGCTGGGCACGGTCGGTATGCATTTCGAGCACCGTTTCCAGCTGCAGCCTGAGGTACGCATCGCCGATACCGGGCCGCAGCCGGCCGAGCGCGACGCGCTGCTGCTCAAGCAGCTGGAGGCGGCGCAGGCCCGCTGCCTGGAGGTCGCCTCGGCCGCCCCGCCGCAGCCCGATTCCGCCTGGTTCGCCGAACGCGGCATCCGTCTGGTGCGCATCGACCCGTTCGGCGAGGGCATCGCGCCGGGCCCGCAGCTCTATCCCGCCCTGATCGAGCGTCTGGCCCGGGATTTCGAGCGTTGCCTGGCCGGTGACGGCGATCGGGTCGCGGAATGACCCCGGCCATGTCGGTCACGGGCGAGTGGCCATGCCCGCGGCGACTAGGCTTGGCGGCGTCATGCATGGGAGAATTCCGATGAACAAGGAACGGCGCCGGTCGGGCGGCCGGGCGGGCAACATCAGACGCGGCGCGGCGCGCTCGATCTCCCAGCTTCCCTGGACCCTGCCGCAGCTGGTCGACCGTCCGACCGAACCGCTGGACGAGGAGGGCGTGCGCGCCATCGACGATGCGGCGATGCGGATCCTCGAGGAGATCGGCATCCTCTTTCTCAACGAGGAGGCGCTGGCGATCCTCGACCGCGCCGGGGCCGATGTCGATCACGAAAGCCGCAACGTGCGCATGGGCCGCGAGATGGTGCGCGAGCTGGTGGCGAAGGCGCCCCCGGAATTCGCCATCACCCCGCGCAACCCCGACCGGCAGATCCGCATCGGCGGGCGGCATGTGGTGTTCGGCAACGTCTCCTCGCCGCCCAACTGTTCCGATCTCGACCGCGGCCGCCGCGTGGGCGACCGGGAAAGCTTCCGCGACTTCATCAAGCTCAGCCAGTATTTCAACTGCATCCATTTCTGCGGCGGCTATCCGGTGGAGCCCACCGACATCCACGCCTCGGTGCGCCATCTCGACTGCCTGCAGGACAAGCTGACCCTGTGCGACAAGGTGGTGCATGCCTACAGCCTCGGCGCCGAGCGGGTCGAGGACGTGATGGAGATGGTGCGCATCGCCGGGGGGCTGAGCCACGAGGAATTCGAGGCCGCCCCGCGCATGTACACCAACATCAATTCCTCCAGCCCCCTCAAGCATGACTGGCCGATGCTGGACGGGGCGATGCGCCATGCAAGGCGCGGCCAGCCGGTGATCGTGACCCCCTTCACCCTGGCGGGCGCCATGGCGCCGGTCACCATCGCCGGGGCGGTGGCGCTGCAGACGGCCGAGGCGCTGTGCGCCATCGCGCTGTTGCAGCTCGTCCGGCCCGGCGCCCCGGTGGTGATGGGCAGCTTCACCTCGAATGTGGACATGAAATCCGGCGCGCCGGCCTTCGGCACCCCGGAATACATGCGCGCCACCCAGATCTCGGGCCAGATGGCGCGCTTCTACGGCCTGCCGCTGCGCGCCACCAATGCCTGCGCCGCGAATGTGCCGGATGCACAGGCGGCGTGGGAGAGCGCGTTTTCGCTCTGGGCCTGCAACTCCGCCGGCGTCAACATGGTCTATCACGCCGCGGGCTGGCTGGAGGGGGGGCTGTGCGCCTCCTACGAGAAGTTCGTGATGGATTGCGAGACCGTGCAGCAGATTATGGTCTACAACCGGCCCGTCGGCGTCAGCGAGGCCGATCTGGCGGTCGATGCGGTGCGCGAGGTGGGGCCGACGGGGCATTTCTTCGGCGCCACCCACACCCAGGAGCGCTACGAGACCGCCTTCTACGCGCCCTTCCTGTCGGACTGGCAGAACTACAAGGCGTGGGAGGAGGCCGGCGCGCAATGGACGCCGCAGCGGGCCAACCGGCTGTGGAAGAATATCCTGGCCGAGTACGAACCGCCGCCCATGGACCCGGCCATCGCCGAGGAGCTCGACGCCTTCGTCAGGCGCCGCAAGGAGGAAGGCGGCGCGCCCACGGATTTTTGATGAGCAGAATTCCGGGCGGCCGACCGGAAAGCTGCCGTCCGTCGGTTCGGCGGGTTTTCGCCCGATGGATTCCGATGCCTGGTCCCCGTCCCCGAGAGCCGCAAGCGCCACCAGGGTTATGCCTGACCCCCCGGGACGGGGCAGCGCAGCGGAACCATGAATGCGGGTATTGGTGCGCCAGGAATGCGCACCCTGCAGCAGGGTTTGGGCGAAAAGGACCGTCTCGAACCTCCGCCATTCGCGACGGGTCGGGATGGAGCGTCCCCGAACACTCCGGATCGAGCCCATTTCGAGGTACCGCCCGGGCGTCAGCCCGCACAGCGCCCGCCTCGCCATTGTCGGCCGGACCGATGGCGCTCCAATGGCGCCCCCAGGCGGGCGCTTCCGCGGTTGACGCGCTTGCGCGGCGCCACCGGCGCCACGGTCGCGTCTCACCCTCGGGCGGGCACTGCCTTTCGGCGTGGTGCAGGTCGGTCGGGACACGCCTTGACGCGCGCGGCCCCGTACCGGCCGAACCGTTACCGCCCCCGCCCGGCATGGGCGAGGCGTGGTGACGGGCCGGCGTCTGCCTCGGGAGCAGCGGTCTCCGGCACGGGCGCCGGTTCCTGCGGGGCGTCGCGCAGCCTGCGGGCGATCGCCTCGGCCTGGCGGCGGGTGGCGAAGGGGCGCGCGCCGGGGCCGTAGCTCTCGGGCGTCAGGCCGGGGAAAATCGCCCGGATCTCGGCGCGCAGCGCGGGGCCGATCATCTTCATCCCCTGCGGGCCGGGGTAGAAGCTTTCCGCCGGCGCGCCTTCGGCAAAGATCACCTCGTGCCGGTCGAACATCAGCGAGTGATAGGTCACCTCGCGACAGCCCAGCATCTGCCGCACCCCGCGCAGCGGCATCAGCCCCTTGGCGAGCGCCAGCACCGCGTCTGACCCGGCGATGTCACGCACCGCTTCGCCCTGCAGCAGTATCCGGTGCTGCGGCGAGACGATCAGGTCGCGCCGCGGCAGCGCGCCGCCGAGACAGCCGGCCGGAAGCAGTACCGGCTTCTGCGTCTCGGCCGCGGCCGGGAAACGCAGGCTGCGCCGGCCGATCCAGCGGATGGTCTGCGGCCCGTGATCGCGGGTGATGACCATGTCGCCCGGCGACAGATTCTCGACCGGGCATTCGCCCGCAGGTGTAAGTATGCGTGTGCCGGTGGCGAAGCAGACGAAATCGTCGTCGTCATCATCGTCGTCATCGTCATCATCGTGCCGGTGATGATCCCTGCCTCGGTCATCATCGTCATCATCGTCATCGTCGTGCCGGTGATGATCACCGTCCCGGTCATCATCGTCATCATCGTCATCGTCGTGCCGGTGACGATCCCTGCCCCGGTCATCATCATCGTCATCGTCATCGTCGTGCCGGTGACGATCACCGTCCCGGTCATCATCGTCGTCATCGTCGTCATCGTGCCGGTG
The DNA here is from genome assembly GCA_003695135.1 of Alphaproteobacteria bacterium. Lineage (GTDB taxonomy): Bacteria > Pseudomonadota > Alphaproteobacteria > Rhodobacterales > Rhodobacteraceae > J013. Next base: position 3,544 of record RFIR01000417.1, read on the forward strand.
ATGATCCCTGCCCCGGTCATCATCATCGTCATCGTCGTCATCGTGCCGGTGATGATCGCTGCCCCGGTCATCATCATCGTCATCGTCGTGCCGGTGACGATCACCGTCCCGGTCTTCGGGGTTCCGATTCCCAGACCGATCCTCACCGTCATGCGGGCGCCCCACGCCGAGTCGACCGAGGAGGCGGGAAAACAAGCCGCTTCGTTCACCATCGGATTCATCCGGCCTGCCCATGCCGTGACGACCATGGATTGCGGAATCGGCTGACTCCGAGCGATCGTCTTCCGTGGACATGGCGGCAACCTCCAACGCAGCTCTGAGGCGCGAATTAGGGCTCGCGCGCAGGATAGGAGCCTGTGCCTTACGGTTTCTTAACGCTGGTGGCCCGCGTGCCGGCATGGGGCGCGGCGGGGGCGCTTGACAGCCGCTTTCCCCCGCGCGAAGCCTCGCCGATGCTCGATCCGCGCCCGGTCTTCTATGTCATCGGCCTGCTGACGGTCCTTCTGGGCCTGTTCATGCTGCCGCCGATGGCGGTCGATCTCTACGACGCCGATCCCAACTGGCGCAGCTTCGCCCTGTCTTCCTTCGTCACGGTGATCGTGGGCGCGGCGGTGACGCTCGTGTGCCGGCAGGCGCGGCGGCCGGGCCTGTCGATCCATCAGATCTTTCTGCTCACCACCCTGACCTGGGCGGTGCTGCCGGTGTTTGCCGCAATTCCGCTGATGACCGGCGCGCCGGCCGCCTCGCTGGCCGATGGCGTGTTCGAGGCGATGTCGGGGCTGACCACCACCGGCTCGACCGTGTTCGCGGGGCTCGACTACCTGCCCCGCGGCACGCTTCTGTGGCGCGGGCTCCTGCAATGGATGGGCGGGGTCGGCATCATCGTGGTCGCGCTCGCCTTCCTGCCGACCATGAAGGTGGGCGGCATGCAGTTCTTCCGTTCCGAGGGCTTCGACACGCTGGGCAAGATCCTGCCGCGCGCGGCCGAGATCGCGCTGTCGATCTCGTGGATCTATCTGGTGCTGAC
>RFIR01000418.1 GCA_003695135.1 Alphaproteobacteria bacterium
GCCGCCGAGATCGCGCTCGAACACCATCTCGGCATGACCTGCGATCCGGTGAAGGGGCTGGTGCAGATCCCCTGCATCGAGCGCAACGGGCTCGGCGCCATCAAGGCTGTGGCCGCGGCCTCGCTGGCCCTTCGCGGCGACGGGACACATTTCGTGCCGCTCGATGCCTGCATCGAGACCATGCTGCAGACGGGGCGCGACATGGATTCGCGCTACAAGGAGACCTCGCTGGGCGGGCTGGCGGTGAACTTGCCGGAGTGTTGAGGCGACGCTAAACCCCGCATCGTCGCGATGGCGCCAATGGCGGGGATCGAGTATTTTTTCCCAAGAAGAAGCAGGAGATTTGCGCGAGCTTTCGCGTTCGTTCCCGATCGTTCCGGTTGCCAGTGCCGGGGCAGGCGAATTGCCCGGCCCGACCCATGTCCCGGGGCAGGTGACCCCGATCGGGCGCGACATCCCCCGTCATCCCGGTAGGGTGCGCATTCATGGCGCACCCTGCGATTGGCGCCGGCCGGAGCCGGACGCCCGCGCGGGTGCCGCAAGATGCGGGGCTCTGCACGGGGGCTGCCTATCCCAGCCGCTTGCGCCGCCGCTTCAGCTTTGCCGCGAGGTTCAGCCCCACGCCGGGGCGCGACCACGGGCAGACGGCGATGCAGATCGCGCAGCCATGGGTCTGGTTGAAGAAGGGCAGGCAGCGGTCGAAATCCACATACCATTTGCGCACCCCGCGCACGGTCCGCTTCCCGGCCGAGATCGCCTCGGGCGGGCAGGCATCCTCGCAGATGCGGCAGCTGGCACAGAAGGCATCGACGCCGAATTCGCGCGGCGGCGTGTCGGCGATGGGCGCATCGGTCAGCACCGCGGCGAGGCGGAAGGAGGCGCCGAATTCGGCATTGATCAGGCTGCCATGCTTGCCGAGCTCGCCGAAACCACAGGCGATGGCGGCAGGAATCATGGCCAGCTTGCCGGTCATCGGCCCGGTCTGGGGCTCGGCATCCCAGCCCTGCCGGCGTAGCCAGCCCGCCACGCGCACCGCCCCGGCCATGGCACGGCCGTACTGGGTGATGACCTCGGCCCCGGCCTCGATCCCCGGTGCGTGCGAGATGCGGGCATGATCATGCTGCACGCCCAGCATGATCACCCGCGAAAACCCGGTCTCGGCGCCTTCATAGAGCCAGTCGAGATCGAGCGGCGCGCTGCCGATCATGTCGACATCGGCCTCGGCCCTGAACGCCTGCAGCGCGTCAAGCCAGGCATCGGGGCTGCGGGTGACACGCTCCGGCGCGATCTCGGGCAGGCTGACCGAGGCGATGCGGCGGGCGCGATCTTCCTGCGCGGCCACCATCGCCGGGGCGGACTTGTCCACCGTGTAGAACCAGCGCTGCATCTCCCCATGCGGGATGTCGTCGGGATCGGGCGCCCAGTAGACCATGCGCGGGCGCCGGAATTCGGTCTCGCCCAGCCCGTTGATCGCGTTGCCCGACACTGCCGGCGCCCGCGCCATCTGGTCGGGATCGGGGGTGAAGGGGCGATAGGGGTTGGTGCGGGCCATGGGCGTTGCGGGCGCCGGCGCGGGATACCGGCGCCTGGCGCTTGTCAGCGCGTGGAGATGCGGCCGTCCAGATAGGGCGTGTAGCCGTTGCTGGCAGCCAGATAGTCGGCCACCACCTCCTCGAGGCCGGGGCCGTAATCATAGGCCTTCAGCGCCTGCTTGAACACCTTGTAGCCGTCGCCGCCGGCGCGCATGTAGTTGTTGGCGACCACCCCATAGAGCTTGTCGGGGTCGATCGGCGCGAAGCCGTCCGGCCCCTTGACCAGAACCTCGACGATGCGCTGGCCGGCCGGCTGCTTGGGATCCCAGACATATTTCATCCCGGCGACCTGCGGGAAGCGGCCGGCGACCTCCTCGACCTGGCTGACGCCGTTCTCCAGCGCCTCGACGATCTGCGCACCGGTCAGCTGGAAGGTGGACAGCGTGTTCTGGAACGGCAGCACCGTCAGCACCTCGCCCATCGTCACCGGACCGGCATCGATCGAGGCGCGCAGCCCGCCGCCATTCTGGATCGCCACATCGATGCCCTGGCCCTTGACGCGGGCGAGCATGGCGTCGGCGACCAGATTGCCCATCTCGCATTCGCGGGTGCGGCAATGCTCGCGTTCGCCGTCGATGGGCGCGGCGGCCTGCGCAACGACGTGGTTGCGAATCTCCTCCAGCGGCTTGGCCGCCTCGGCGATGCGCGCCTTGACGCCGGCATCCTCGCTGATCGCGGCATCCATGATCAGCGGCTCGCCGGTGGCGGATTTGAGCTTGCCGTCATCGTCGAAGACGACATCGAGCCGGCCGAGGAACTTGCCATAGGCATAGGCCTGAACGATCGCCACCCCGTTGACCCAGGTCGGATAGGGGCCCGAGGCCCGGTCGGAGACGTTGGAGAGATAGGTGTGCGAATGCCCGCCGACGATGATGTCGACGCCGGTGGTCTCGGCGGCAATGCGCTGATCGACCGCGTAGCCGGAATGGCTGAGCACGATGATCTTGTCGACGCCTTCCGCCGTCAGCCGGTCGACCTCGCCCTGCACCGCCGCCGCGGGATCGGAGAAGATCACGTTCGGCCCCGGCGAGGACAGCTCGTCAGTGTCCTGCGGCGTCAGCCCGATCAGGCCGATCTTCTCGCCCGCACGCTCGATCACGGTCGATTTCTTCAGCACATCGGCCAGATGCGGCTCGCGGCGGACATCGGCATTCGACATCAGCACCGGGAACTTCACCGCATCCATGAAGCCGCGCAGCACCTCCGGCCCGTCGTCGAACTCGTGATTGCCCACCGTCATGGCGTCATAGCCCAGCCGGTTCATCATCTCGGCGGCCAGCTTGCCCTTGTAGTAGGTATAGAACAGCGTGCCCTGGAACTGGTCGCCGCCATCGACGAGGATGGAGTTGTTGGTCGAGGCTCGCGCCGTGGCGATGGCGGTGGCCAGGCGTGCGGAGCCGCCGAAGCACTTGCCGGCATCGTTGTCCTCCGCCTTGCAGCCGCTGTCATACTTGTTGATCGGCTCGAAGCGGGCGTGGAAATCGTTGGTATGCAGGATGGTCAGCGCATAGTCAGCCTGGGCAGCGGCGGCCGAAAGCGCCAGCGCCGATGCGGCGGCAAGAAGGGTGGTCTTCACGGCGGGGTCTCCCTTTCAGATGATGCGTGCGGCATGGTGCGGCGGCGCCTGCCCCTCGTCAAGCGCCGCGACGCGCCGGACCGTGTCGCCCGGCTGGGCGGCCGGCCCCGCGCCGGTCGCTGCGTTGACCACCGCAGGCGAGGGGGATAGGGCTGTGGCATTCGCCCCTCCCCGGAAAGGATGCCGCCATGAACCAGCTCACAAATTGGCAGACGCGTGATGTGGAGGCGCTGCTCCACCCCTATACCAACGCCGTCCAGCTGCGGCTGACCGGCGCCCACATCATCGAGCGCGGCGAGGGCGTGCGGGTCTGGGACCAGGGCGGTCGCAGCTATATCGAGGGCATGGCCGGCCTGTGGTGCTGCGGGCTCGGCTTCGGCGAGCCGGAGCTGATCGAGGCGGCGCGCAGGCAGATGGAGGCCC